>CAZBFC010000001.1:0-5162 GCA_964491095.1 uncultured archaeon
GTTAACAAGGACTGGAAGGAATTTAAACTAAGAGATATCAGTCTCAGCATCGATAGGTCAGAATATTTCGTAATTTTGGGTCCAAGCGGGGCAGGAAAGACTCTTTTACTTGAAATTATAGCCGGAATTCACCATCCGGACAGAGGTAAAATCTACATAGACGGTTGTGATGTGACGGAGTTACCGCCCGAACGTAGGGAGGTGGCATACATCCCTCAGAACTATGCGTTGTTTCCCCATATGAACGTTTACGATAACATCGCATACGGTCTAAAGGTTAGAGGATACAGTAAAAATGAGATCGAAAGGGTAGTCAACGATCTTTCAGATATCTTGGGAATCTCACACCTACTCCATAGAAAGCCCACAACGCTGAGCGGTGGTGAACAGCAAAGAGTCGCAATAGCGAGGGCATTAGCGGTGAAACCAAAGATCCTGCTTTTAGATGAACCTTTCTCAAATTTGGATGTCCAAATACGTTCAAGGCTTGTAAGGGAAATGAAGAGATGGCAGAGGGAGTTGGATTTCACAGCCATTCACGTTACCCACAACTTTGAGGAGGCTCTGCTGTTGGGTGATAGGGCTGGAGTAATTATGGGTGGTAGATTCGTTCAAATCGGAACGATAGATGAAATATTCTCAAATCCCAAAGATGAAAAAGTGGCAAGGTTTTTAGGCTATGAGAACGTGTTTGAAGGTTACTCCGATGGAAGATACATCAAAGTTGGTAAAATCGAATTTGAGCATTCCACCACCGTTGGAAAGGTTAAGGTTCTAATTAGACCTGAAGATATAGTCATATCCAAAAATGGGGGTAAATTTAGGACAAGGATAGATACGATCGAAAACCTTGGTTACATCTCAAGGGTTACACTCAGCTTGGATGGTTTGGAGTTTAAAGCCTTAGTTACAACATCCAAAATCGTTGAAGAGAATCTTAAGGAAGGAGAATACGTCTACATGTCCATCAGAGGGTTCAAAATCCTTTAAAAGCTTTTGATCTATGAGTCCTTATGGAACTTAGATGGCGTTTGTGGTTTGAAAAGGATGGAATGCATGTTATGGGTAAGGGGGGTGCAAAGATTTTAAAAGCTATAGAGAAGCATGGTTCAATTTCGAAAGCTTGCAGGGAGTTGGGAATGTCCTATCGGTTTGTCTGGAATTATTTAAGAAGGATGGAGGAGGTTCTAGGGAAGGCCGTGGTAAAGAAAGAGAGGGGTGGGATTGAAAGGGGAGGTACTAAGCTTACACCTCTAGGTAAAGAATTACTCAAAACGTATGAAAGGATGGAAGAATTGATAAAATCTGCTCTAAACGGTGTTAGAGGTGTAGTGAAGGAAGTTAACGGAAATAAAATAGTTATAGAGTTACTTGAGGAACACAAGCTTAAGGAGGGGGATACGGTTGAAATCATAGTTCTTCGAGCAAATCCCTAACGGCCTTTCTAACGGCTTGCTCCGAATTGTATTTGGGTCTCCAGCCCATGGACTTCAATTTCTCAATTGAAAGAAGCATGACGGGTACATCGCCCTTCCAGCCCCTTCTGCCACCGGTGAACTTAAAAACTGGATTTAGCCCCATCTCCTCACATACGATCTCAGCGATCCTCTTAACCTTGATCTGATCCTCACTTCCGATGTTGAGTATGTTCACGTCCTCATCCGCCTTGAGTCCGAAGAACATGGCATCTATGCAATCGGATATGTAGATGTAAGATTTGTTCTGCTCACCGTCTCCCAATATGACCAGTTCATTTGGATTCTTCTTAAGCTTCATTATGAAGTCGTAAATAACGCCATGGTTGCTTCTCTTCCCGATCACGTTTGCAAATCTATATATCCAAGCTTTCATGTCAAACGTGTGACAGTATGAAGCGATTAGTGCTTCACAAGCTACCTTCGAAGCTCCGTAGATTGAGATGGGGATCGTCGGGTAGTCTTCTGGCGTCGGTATAACCTTGGCCTCACCGTAAACAGTTGATGTTGACGTAAATATTATCTTTTTAACTCCAGTTTTCCTCATAACCTCAAGCAGATTGTACGTTGCAACGATGTTGTTTCGGTAGATCTCATCTGGATTCTCGCTTCCAATTCTAACGTCTGGATTCGCAGCTATGTGCCAAACTTCTTCGATATCATTTTCTCTAAAGATCTCTAGCAATTTATCCGTATCTTTAGCTAAATCAAGTTGGTAAAATTTGGCATTTTCATTAACGTATTCTCTCCTTCCAGAAGTCAGGTTATCAACGACTATGACATCGTAACCTTCATCGACAAGCCTATCGACAACGTGACTTCCTATGAACCCAGCCCCACCAGTGACAAGGATTACCATACTGCTAACAGAGAGAAAGGTATATATACGGTTTTTGTTACTCAAAACTTTTGCTGACACCATAACCCTAAAATATTTTGTTGACAGAGTAAGATAGAGGTGATAAAGGATGCTACCGAATCAGATGGTTAAGTCTCTGATTGGCAAGGTCGTAAGGGTTGAGATGAAGGGAGAGGAAACTGATCTCATAGGTAGGCTTGAGGGTGTAGATGATTACATGAATCTTCACTTGAGCAACGCGATGGAGTACAAGAACGGCGAGAAAATCCGAAATCTAGGTACTATAGTGCTTAGGGGTAATAATATCGTGATAATTCAGCCTTACGAAGAAGAAATTTAAAGGAGAGCTCCGATGGACACGAGAGAGGAGATTTTACAGATATTAAAGGAAAGAGGAGCAATTCTCCAGAAGGATTTGTGGAAGGAACTCAAGATAGATAGCAGTAAATGCTCACGTATTCTGAGGAAGCTTGAAAAAGAGGGACTAATCAAGAGGGTAGAGGTTGTCGTCGATGGCGTTAAGACTTTCAAGATAGTTCCAGCGGAAGCTGAGGTAGAAGAGGAGAAAGAGGAGGAGCTAAGCTTAAAAGCAGTGATGGAAAGAATGGAGGAACTGACCGGCCTACCACCATGCTTCGGCTGCTTAGAGAAAGAATGCGAAGCTAAAAGATGTTTGAAGCTTGAGGTCTGGTTTTTGAGGAGGGCTATGCTTTCATAACTTGAGATACATGTAGCAATCACCCAGGCTCTCGTTTATCGTTATAAATCCAAACTTTCTGAACAGTCTCTTGGCCCTTAGGTTTGAACAGTCCGTTGCTACCATTATTCCTCTAAATCTCTTCTGCCTGCAAAATTCTATTGCGTATCTTAGCAATTCCTGACCAATTCCCCTTCCTTGGTAAGGTCTCCAAACAAAGATATCAAGCTCAACCTCTCTCTGGTTGTTTAGTGGAACAACGGCAACATGTCCGATGATTCTACCATTGTGCTCAGCAACGAAGTTGCAACCATTTTCCACCAAATAGTCTATCCATCTCTCTATACCCTCTCTGGTTAAGGGTGGTAAACCTAGGCATCTATCTTCAGGGTCAAAATGAACATACATGTCTATAAGCCTGTTTCTGTCTATCTTATGATTGTAAGGTCTTATCAGTATGAGTTCTCCCAACTTATCTCTAAATTCTATGGGCTCAATCTCGTATTGGGTTGTTATCGCTATCATAGGCATCACTGGTGTTAATATGACAAAACTCATATTTATCACTTTCTTTGAATTATTAACCGTTATAATGATAAATAATTAAAAATATCGAAATATTAATATCATGATCGTTAATGACGTTTCTGATACCGTTATTGATTATTCATAAATCTTCTGAACGCTTCAATAAATCGGACAAATTAAATTTAAAAATTAGAAATTATTTTATACTTAAAATTAAGCTTCTTCAAAGACACTTAAAGAAACCACGTTCTTCAAATCCTTTTCTACCCTCTCCAACCCTTCCAACCTGTAGTCTTCCAGTATAACCCTTTTCACGTCATCAACTGGCACATCCAATTTGATCTCCCTCGTTCTTCCGTATCTTCCCTTGGAGATAACTATCGAGTTTATAATTCCGAGCATATCCAGTTCGGAAATCAGATCACTGATCCTTCTCTGCGTTAAAACATCCATACCTATCCTTCTGCACAGATTTTTATAAACGGCGTAAACTTCCCCAGTTGTAAACTTCCGATAGCCAGATTCTGTGAGTAAAACCATTCCAAATAGAAGGATCTTGCTTTGAGTTGGTAAGGTTCGAACAGCTTCGGCTATATGGTCGCTTTCGATCTTCTTTACAGCCTTCTTCACATGCTCCTTCGTAACTTTATCTGCGTTCTCCTTCTCTGCAATCTCACCACTAACTCTAAGTAGATCCAGAGCTTTTCTGGCATCTCCATGCTCTTGGGCAGCTAAGGCGGCGCAGTAGGGGATTACTTCGTCATCGAGGACACCATCATAAAATGCAAGCTTGGCCCTTTGCTCTAAAATATCCTTAAGCTGTTCCGCATTGTAAGGCGGAAATATTATCTCCTCCTCGCTTAGGGATGAAATTACACGGGGATCGAGATAGTTCTTAAATTTCAGATCGTTTGAAATTCCGATTATGCTAACCCTACCTCTTTCAAGCTCTGAATTTATCCTTGAGAGGTTGTATAGGGCTTCGTCTCCCTTCTTAACAAGTTTATCGATCTCATCGAGTACGATTATAACCGTCTGCTCCCTCATATCCAGTGCCTTCTTAACTTCCTCATAGACCTGATCTGTAGGCCAGCCAGTCATCGGGACGTTTCTGCCCAAGGCGTTTGCCAGAGATGCAAGAACCCTGTATTGCGTATCTATCAGTTCGCAGTTTATGTAGTGAACCATGCAACGAACGTTAAGCTTTCTGCTCATCTCCTCAAGTTGTCTTCCGACAAATTTCACCGTAGCTGTTTTTCCAGTTCCAGTTTTACCGTAAATCAGAACGTTGGATGGGGTTTCACCTCTCAAAGCTGGGGCTAAGATGGATGCTAACGTTCGAATCTGTTCATCTCTATGCGGTAGATCGTCAGGAGTGTAAGTATGACGTAGTACATCCCTATTTTTGAAGATCTTTGGAGAAGTAAGGATGTCCTCGAATATATTCATGATACCACCGCCGCATCCTAACAATTATTCTAATAACTTAAGAACTTTACCATATTTTTTAGGGATCAATTTTTATACTTTAATTTTGTTTAAAACAGTAAATTATATATCGATGATTACGAATGCAACCCATCTGCCATCTCTCTGTTCAACT
>CAZBFC010000002.1:0-9463 GCA_964491095.1 uncultured archaeon
ACTTTATCTGTTCTAATTCGCATAGATATTAAATCTTACAGACTGCACTTATAAAAGTAAAGCGGACCCGGCGGGATTTGAACCCGCGACCTTGGGCTTAGGAGGCCCACGCCCTATCCAAGCTAGGCTACGGGTCCTTACATTACTGAAGTTATGAGGTTGAATTTAAAGTTTTTTCTCACCAACGATTAAGGCTGGTATATTAATTAAATAAATTCTGTAAGAGTGTGCTGACTTAACCTTTCGATAGTTCTCCATCTTCTTCGAACTATCGGTGGAATCTTTCCCCTTCTAATCCATTCTTCCAAAAACTTAATTGTCTTTGGGTCACTTGCGTATCCACTCCCAAAATCGCCGTATTCTTGCTTTAGTTTCTCTATCTCCGCATCTCTCTCAACCTTCGCAATGATCGATGCTGCTGCAACGATAACGTGTTCCTCATCGGCCTTGTGCATTGCAATAACACTCTTGCCGGTCATCCTCTCTAAAAACTCCTTTAATCTTTCTGGTTTTACATCTGGACTGTCCACAATTGCCAAATCGGGATTTAGATCTCTGATTATTTTAACATAGCTATCCCTGAGCAGATCGTTTATGTTGTTGGATTTATCGATTACCTGAGGGGAGATCTTGATCATACAAATCTTACAGAGCCTTTTAATTTCCTCTGCTAGTCTTTTTCTCTCTTCAGGCTTTAGCTTCTTTGAATCCTTAACTCCCAAATTTTCAAGCTTCTTTAAATCATTTTCATCGCAAAGAACCCCACAAATGACCATTGGGCCTATTACGGGTCCCTTTCCAGCTTCATCAATCCCAACTACTTTCATTCGAGTTTAACTTCGCATAAACTCTATAAAGTTGTTACGTTATAATCGAAATGTCTAAAAGATAATTTGCGCAAAACTTTAATGATGGATGAACTTGAAAGGATAAGGAAAAAAAAGATGGAGGAGTTGATGAAAAAGATGGTAAAACCGATAAAGGTTGATAACGATAACTTTGACGAAGTAATAAATAGCAACGAAAACGTGGTTGTAGATTTTTGGGCTGAATGGTGTGGTCCTTGCAAAATTTTAGCTCCGATAATCGATGAGCTAGCAAAGGAGTATGCTGGAAAGGTAGTTTTTGCAAAGTTAAACGTTGATGAAGCTAGAAACATAGCTATAAGCTTTGGGATCTCGGCTATTCCAACGTTGATCTTCTTTAAGAAGGGTAAACCTGTCGATGCTTTAATCGGAATTCTTCCAAAAGGAGAAATTAAGAGGTGGATCGATAGAATCCTCGCCACGTATTAACAGAATCTCGACTGACCCGATGTAAAATTTGATGAAGTCGATCATCATCCTAAATTTATCTCTGGGAACCAAATTCGTTAATGCAATCTTATACATACCGCTAAACAGCTCAAAAGCCAATTCAAACACCGAAACATTAAATCTTGCAAAATAGTCCGATTTCTGAACTAAACAGTTGATTGCAAATTTTATCACCTTAACTGCAAGTCTTGGAGGAAGTAACCCCGCAAAAAGATCCACATAGGGTGGAAGAATCCAAACGGTGGTAATTTCCTCAAGCCTCCTCTTAGCTTTCATAATTTTACGGTGGTCTCTCTTAAGCCTTCTGAGATATCGTCTTATAACTTTGATGTCTGCTTTAACCTTGTAAAGTAACTCCTGTAGTCCCCACCAGAAATCTTCCTTTTCCTTTAAACTTCCCCTGATTATCTTTCTGTATGCCCTTGCACACTCCTTTGCGACATGAATACCGTTACAATGCTTAAGTAAAGTTACAAATCTAAGACAATCGTTTGTATACGAGAGCGGAGGTAATGTAGGTAGATTTAAAATTTTCTCAAAATCCAAATCACACTTGCAGTTTCCAATATTTAATGTTTTTATAATTTCTTCTGGATATCTAAATCCCATCTGCCTTGAAAGTTCGATTATTGCATCCATAGATCACGATAGTATTTTAAATCATTTTAACGCTATTCGTTAAAATGAGAATTCCACTCTACATTGAATTCGAAGGTAAGAACGTTCTGGTAATTGGCGGAGGTGGAGTTGGGACAGTTAGAGCTAAGAAGTTTATCGAAGCTGGAGCAAACGTCAAAGTTTTAAGTTTAGATTTTAGTGACGAATTGAGGAAGCTTGAGAAGGAAGGGAAAGTTAAGTTGATTAGAGGTGATGCCTTTAACGAAAAATTGCTTGAAGATCTAATTCCCAAAAGCGATTTGGTTGTTGTAGCAATTCCAAATCTTAAGATAAACGATATCGTTTGGAGGATTGCAAAGAAGCATAAGACTTTAGTTAATCTTGCCAACGATGCTGAGAGAACGGAGGTTGTCGTTCCTTTTGAGGATGAGGTTGAAGGCATAAGATTTGCCGTAACAACTGAGGGCAAAAGTGGGATCGTTGCAAGAAAGGTTAAGGAGGCCTTTAGAAAATTGCTTGAGGAGGATGAGGAAACGATATTCTTCCTGAAGGCCATGGAACATCTTAAAAAGTTCATGAAATCTCACAACGTTCCTGTTCAGCTTAGGATGAAGTTGTACTTCGTCATAAGTGCCGATCCAGAATTTAGACGGTTGATCAAAGAGGGTGAGGTCGATAAGGCAAGAAGTTTGGCTGAGAAGCTCGTTGATGAGTACGTCTCTGGAAAGAGGAAGATCGACGAAAGTTTGGTTAGGATTCAATTCTAGGTGGTTGCATGTTCACTGAGATTGAAAAACGAATTTTGATGGAGGTTCAGTATAATCTACCTTTAACCGAACACCCTTTTGTCGATTTGGCTGAGAATTTAGGTTTAAATGCTAATGAAATTATCGAGAAACTTAAAGAGTTTAAGCAGAAGGGTATAATCAAAAGAATTGGGGCAAATCTAAACTACAAGGCTTTTAAAAATATTGGAAAAGCTGTCCTGGTTGCCTTTGCATGCAGTGAGGACGATGTTTTGAGAATTGCCAGGATAATAAACGAATCAATCGATAGTATAAGTTTAAAGCACAACTTTCTCAGGAACCATGAAAGGTATAAGATCTGGTTTACGTTCAAAGGTAGAAGTAAGGAAGAACTGTTAAGGAAGGTTGAAGAGTTGGCCAAAAAATGTGGGGTCGATGATTATCTGTTCTTGCCGAGCAAGAGGGTTTACAAGATGGATGTTAAGTACGATCTGTTTAAAGGAATCTCCTGGAGTGAAAAGGGGTTGGAAAAGGATGATGTTCCGAAGGTTGATGAGCTTGGAATAGATGCAAGGATGCTTTTCGAACTTGAAAGAAAACTGCCGATATCTGAAAGACCGTTCAAGGATGTTGCATCGAAATATAGCTATAGGGAGTCGGAGCTTGTGGATCTGATTGCAGAGCTTATCGATAAAGGCGTAATCAGGGATTTCAGTGGAGTTTTAAGGGAGAGCAAGATTGGATTTAGGGAAAACGGTATGAATATGGTTAAAATTGAGCCAGAAGAGGCTGGAAAGTTGGCCTTGAGGCTTGTGAGGAATTTCCCGCAGATAACCCATCTTGTCGAAAGGGAAGTACCAGAAAGATGGTGCTATCCGATATATTTTATGGTTCATGCAGATTCAAGAGATAAGATCGAAGACGTTAGGAAAGAAGTTGAAGAGAAGTATGGGATAGAAATTTTAACACTTTACAGCAGGATGAATCTGAAGCCCGATTAGAAGGGTTGAAAAATCTTGAGGCATAGAGGTGAGCATGCCAACTTACGGTGAGGTTGTTGAGACGGTTGTGGAGTTATTCAGAAAGGCCGAAACCGAGCTCGGCGATGATGTCATTCAAGCTTTGAGAAAAGCGTATGAGGAGGAAGATAACGAAGTCGCAAGGATGAACCTTGAAGCAATTCTAAGGAATATTGAAATTGCAAAGGAAAAAAGGATCCCGATCTGTCAGGATACGGGATTACCTATCGTGTTCGTCGAGCTTGGTAGGGAACTGTGTTTGGATTTTAGCCTCGTTGATGCGATCAGAGAGGGAGTTGTCAGAGCTACTCAGGAAGTTCCTTTACGCCCCAACGCTGTTCATCCGTTAACGAGAGAGAATCCCGGTAACAACATCGGCCTGTACATGCCCCAAATAAACGTGGATATAGTTGAAGGTGACAGACTTAAGATTACGGTTATGCCAAAAGGTGCCGGAAGCGAGAACTGTTCAGCTTTGAAGATGCTCTTGCCAAGCGAAGTTAATAAGATAAAGCGTTTTGTTGTTGAAGTCGTTAAGAACGCTGGAGGTAAACCCTGCCCGCCCATATTTGTAGGTGTAGGAATCGGCTCCACCTTTGATGGTTGCGCAAAGCTTGCAAAGAAAGCTCTGCTGAGGGATGTGACTGAGATGAATGAATTTGAGCTTGAGATTCTCAACGCCATAAACAGGTTGGGTATAGGTGCAATGGGTTTGGGGGGTAAGATTACAGCTTTGGCCGTGCTCGTTGAGTGTGGACACTGTCATACCGCATCTTTGCCCGTAGCTGTAAACATCCAATGTTGGGCCAATAGGAGAGCTTCTGCAGTTTTGAGGTGATGATATGGAGATAAAAACTCCAATTTCGGCTGAAATCGTTCAAAAGCTTAGAGTTGGTGACATAGTCTACATAACTGGAGAAATGCTTACGGCGAGGGATAAAGCACATTTAAGAGCTTTGGAATGGATCAAGAGTGGAAAAAAGTTGCCAGTGAGCTTTAATAACTCCGTAATCTATCATTGTGGACCTCTCGTTAAAAAGGTCGGTGATGAGTGGAAAGTGATATCTGCCGGCCCCACAACTTCAGCGAGAATGAACGCAAGCACAAAAGAGCTTTTGAAGTTCGTAGATTCGATAGTGATCGTTGGAAAGGGTGGGATGGATATAGCTGAGGAACTAAAAGGTAAGGGGGTCTACTTGGCCTACACAGGCGGTGCTGGAGCTTTGGCTGCGAATGCCATAAAGAGGGTTAAGGATGTTCATTGGCTCGACTTGGGGATGCCCGAAGCAATTTGGGTACTTGAAGTTGAGAAATTTGGACCATGCATAGTCGCGATCGATTCGCATGGGAACAGCCTTTACGATGATGTGAAGAGAAAAGTTGAGGAGAACTTTAGAAAGCTTTTGGATGAACTATAATTTTAAAAATTTTTGCTCTGTTGAGAAACAGTCTTCAATAATTATTTAATTAGTTTAGTAACGTTAAACTTTTTAACGTGGCAAAACGATTTTATCTATGCGCGGTATTATAGTCGGTGCTGTGGTCGTGCTGATACCATCGTTTATATTGTTTATCTCATACCTATCACCCGCACCGCACCATGGTGTCCAAGTCGAAATGATTGGTTATATCACACCGAAAACTCTGGAAAAAGGACTCTATCAAACCGTTTACGGTGTTTGCAACAGAACTTATTACATCATAGAGGTACGCCCACTGCTGAACGAATCTTCGCTGTTGATTTTGAACGTCTGCTTCGAAGACGATTGCAAAACCTACGGAAAAATTCTGAACGAGTCTGAAAGTTTAACCATACGCAGTCCATACATAAATAAAAACGAAAGCTTAAATGTAAGTATTTCCGGGTTGCTGATCTCACCGACGGACAACAGAAAGATTGAGAAAGGTCGAATCGAGTTGAAGTTTATTGGAATTTGTGAAAAATAAATCGCTTACGCTTATCTTTCAAGGGAACAACGGCGGAAAGTCTAAGCCTATTTTCTCATCCAATCCAAACATGACGTTCATATTCTGGATAGCCTGTCCACTTGCACCCTTAACGAGGTTATCGATCGCTGAGGATACGACGATTCTATCTTCGCCAACGAATATGGCTATATCACAGAAGTTACTACCTCTAACCCAGCTTAGCCTTATCTCATCCTGCAACCTTATGAAGTAACAGTCCTTGTAGAATCGCTCGTACATCTCGTAAAGTTCATCTCTGCTTGGAATTTCATCCATGAAAACGTGAGCGTTCGTCAGGATTCCTCTCGAACCGGGAAAGACCTGAGGTGTGAAAGATATCCTTATTTCGGGATTAAATCTGCTTAGTTCTTGGACCATCTCCCAGTAGTGTCTGTGATTCGTAACCTTATACGGGACTACAGCCTCATGCAAATTCGGATAATGGGTAAACTCCGTCGGTTTAGCTCCCGCTCCGGTTATTCCACTCTTAGCATCGAAGACTATCCTTTCAGCCTTATCGGCGATTGGGGCAACTGCTAAAATTGCTCCGGTTGGATAGCAACCGGGATTTGCAACCAGATCCGCTTTTGATATCTCATCCCTATGGAGCTCGGTTAAACCGTAAACGGCCTCTCTATAGGCTTCATGCTTCTTCCCGTAAACTTTCTCATATGTCTCTTTATCCAGTCTATAATCTGCTGAGAGATCCACGACTTTTATACCAACTTCTAGGAGTTGAGGTACGTACTTCATAGCCTCCCCATGTGGTACTGCCGTGAATACAATATCACAGTCTTCCAAATTCTTTAAATCTGGTTCTACAAACTTCAAATCGTAAAAGCGCTTTAAAAATTTGTGAAGCTTCCAAATTGGTTCCCCTGCCAACTGCCTTGAGGTGGCGGCAACAACCTCAGCCTTGGGATGCATTGCAAGAAGTCTCAGAAGTTCTGAGCCAGTGTATCCACTTGCACCGATGATCCCGACTTTCATAAGCCTAGATCTAACAACCGTTATAAAATCGTTCCACTATTTGCCAACATGCGGATATACTTTGTCATGGATATATTAGATGGCAAGGTTGTTAGGGCTTTGGGGGGTGAAAGAGAGAAGTATTACTCAATTAGCGAATTTAGTAAGATTGTCGGTGAGGATGATCCGATAAGGGTTGTGGAAATTATAAAGCCAAGGTATCTTTACGTTGCGGATCTCAACAGAATCATGGGTAAAGGCACCAACACAAGAATCATCGAGATGCTTGCAAGTAGAGTTGAGCATTTAATTGCAGACTGTGGCTTTAAAAAGGCTGAGGAACTAGAAGGTTTAAATTTTACTCCCGTTTTGGGAACGGAGACGTTTGATGTAACCCAGCTTGAAAATATAGACATTCCAGTATTTGTCAGTGTAGATATCAAGCGTGGGAGACTGCTTGACGCTTCTGGTAAATTTGAATTCGAAAGCTTGATAGAATATCTGAATTCGTTCGATCTGCCTGGTGTGATAGTGCTAACGTTGGATAAGGTTGGAACTCGTTCTTTGGATTTAAATACGATTGAGAAGGCTGTTGAACTTTCAGAAAATCCTGTTTTTGCTGGTGGAGGTGTTGGGAGCGTTGACGATCTAATCAAACTTAAAGAGATCGGTTGTAGGGGTGCTTTGATAGCTACGGCTGTTCATATAGGTTCTATAGGCTTGGATGTTGTTAGAAGGGGATATATTTAACTTGCTCAAGCGAAAACGCAATTAAATATTTGAGTGTGGTATAGATCATGGAGGTATTTGATACCCACATACATTCTGAGGGTAGAAGTGTTGAAGATTTGGAGAGAATGGCCAAAGAGGGTATAGTAAAGGCCGTGACATGTGCATTCTATCCAATTAAGCCCAAATTCGCGGAGACCTTAATTGACCTATTCAGAAAGCTTACGACCTTTGAGACTGAAAGGGGAAAATCGGCTGGAATGGAGCTTTATCCAGCTATAGGGATACACCCAAGATGTATTCCGCCCGATTACAGAAAGGTACTTGAACATATGGAGATGGATTGTGTTGCATTCGGTGAAATAGGGCTCGAAACTGCGAGTGATTTGGAAATTGAAGTCCTTACGGAGCAGCTTAAGCTTGCAAAGAATCTGGACAAACCTTGCATCATCCACACTCCGAGAAGGAACAAAGTTGAAGTTACAGAAAAAACGTTAAAGATTCTGAAGGATGTCGGTTTCCCAGAAGAGTTGGCGGTCGTAGATCATGCTACTTCTGAAACCGTAAAATCGATCTTGGATGCTGGCTACTACGCTGGGTTAACGGTCCAAGTTGGGAAGCTCAGTGCTGAGAATGTTTATGCGATAGTTTCGGAGTACGGATTCGAAAGATTCATTTTGAACAGTGATACGGGGTTCGATAAGGCGGATATGTTTGCAACGATTAAAGCTATCAGATTTTTAGAGGAGAAGGGAATTGATAAAAAGGATATTAAGAAGATCGCGATGGATAATGCCCTAAAGTTCTTTAAGCTTTAAATTGAACTTTTGAAGAATTTTAAAAGTATTTTTCTTTAATTATCTCTTACAAATTTTTACAAAGTTCTTGTAGAATTCAACTCCCTTTTCTGTGTGGTAAACTTCGGGATGCCACTGAACACCGTATATCGGTTTTTTCTTATGCCTCATAGCTTCGATTTGACATATGTCAGATTCTGCCAATCTTTTAAACTCCTCAGGTAGCTTTTTTACCTCATCCATATGACTCGCCCAAACCTTAAGCTCCTTCGGCAAACCTTCGAAGATTTCGTCGTCCTCGATTATCCTAACCTTAACTTCAGCGTATCCTCCCGCTTTTCCCCTTCCAACCTCTCCACCAAAGACCTTTGCAATAAGCTGGTGCCCCAAGCAGATTCCTAAAATGGGTATATCAAGTTCTTTAACGTACTGTTCGCAGTTGCCAGTTCTGTCCAAGGATGGACCACCACCTAAAACTAGTCCATCCAAATCCTTTAGCTCTTCAACCGGAGTTGTATTTTCAATCAGCTTTGTCTCAACTCCCAGATCTCTGAGTGTTCTGTGGATAAGATGGTTGTACTGTCCATAGTTGTAGACCACGTAGATCTTAACCATCGGAGAATAGTTTACGATGTAAGATATCAAAGTTTCGATAGTTGTAATTGGCGACTTGCCGACGGGCGTTCATCGGTTGGCAAACGCCCACTCCCGCCGTAACGGCATAATTGATTTAGCTCTAAAACTTTATAAACGTTGCTCTGAAAGTTGTAAGTTTTAATTTAATAATAAATTTTATGAAATATTAACTATGTTCTCACAAGAGCTATCGCATGCATTAGAGAATCTGATAATCTCAACCTAAATATAGCAATAGCTCAGGGAAAACAGTTATATTTGTTGCGGTAGTTCTGTTTAGAAATGGATATACTCAGCATAGTTAAGGAGGGTGAAAGAGAGAATATCGAATTTAAGGAATATCTTACCTCCTATCACTTAAAGGAGAGCAGGTTTCAAGAGTTGGCATGTCAGATGAACCACAGAATCATCATGGGCAGAGGTAAGGCTTTGTACGTCATAGGAGTTTCCGATTCTGGTGAGCTTAAGGGAATTAGTAAGGAAAGATTCGATGAGACAATTAAAATCCTAAAAAAGCTTGCCAAAGAAATTGGCGCTGAGATAAGATCTGTGGAAAAGTATAACGTTGGTTCTGGATATGTTGGCTTGGTTGAGATCGTAAAGAGCAAGGCAAAGGAGCATATAATGATAGGAACAGCCGGACATGTTGATCATGGTAAATCGAC
>CAZBFC010000003.1:0-5252 GCA_964491095.1 uncultured archaeon
AGTAAAGAACTTGCAGATACCATTGCCAACGAGATCGGCAGGAATGGGATAGTTATAGTCAGAGGCCATGGGATATACTCAGCTGGTATGAACATATATGAAGCTTTCAACAAGGCTTGCTACTTAGAACACTCCTGCGAAATTATTTATAGGTACTTGGCCATCAATAGGGACGATGCAGAAAAGGCTTAGAAAAGGGCGAGACAGAATAATATTCGGAGTCTGTAGTGGATTGGCAGAATATTTGAACGTAGATGCTACGATAGTCAGGTTAATCTTTTTGATTGCCTTCGTGATAGATCCACGGGTTATCCTCATCTATTTGATTCTAGCGGTGATGATGCCCGAAGGTGAAGGATTCAGGTACGATAAGGAGAAAACAAAGAGGACGTTGGCTTACGGACTTATAGGTTTGGGCTTGCTTATCCTCATCAAAGGTATACTTCCGATCCTATTATCCTCTGGCTTGTTGGGTTTGATTTTGATAGTCGCTGGCTTAATCCTTTTGAGAAGATGAGCATGCTTGTAGCAGTTGCGAGAGCTAAGAAGGATGCAAAGGCATTGGGTCATGCTGTAAACTGTGAAGTTATCAGTTTGGGTGGAATCAGAAGTGTCGAAGACGTAGACTTCTCAATGTTCAGCAAAAAGATACCGATATTCTTCTTTGGAAGGGATGAGATCGATATAGCTTTGGATGTTGAGGATAGAATTCGTAAGATCACGCCGATCTACCAGATCGTAATCCTTAGCAAGAAAGCCGTTAGGAATACGAGAATGGAAGAGATTCGAGAAGCTTTTGAGATAGCTAAAGCCAAATTAAGGCTCGGTTTTAAATTCAACGGTGACGTATTCCTATTTTCGAACAAAAATGAGTTGGGAGTTGAGATCAACCCAGATTACGACGCATACTTCATTATCGGCAGGGGATTCGTCGAGAATACCAAGGAAATCTTTGGAGTAGATGTTGAAGAGGGGAATTTGATCATCAGAAAGTTGTTCAACGAAGAGTGGATATACACTCCCAAGCTCAAGGCTGTGATAAGCAAGAAGATCGGAGAGCCTTTAAGGGTTATAATTCATCATGAGGAGATCGAACCTAAAAAGATCAGCATAAGTAAGATGATTGAAAAAAATCGTAACTGGCTTGAAAAGCTGGAGGAGATAGCAATAGATTTCATTCAAAGAAACGTGGAAGGAGATGTTGGAGTTCCGTTCAGCGGAGGAAAGGATAGCACTGCAACTTTAATTTTAGCAAAAAAGGCACTTGGTGATGTTAAAGCTCTGTACGTCAAGGTAAGCCACGAGATGCCTTACACCGAAGAATACGTCGAATACGTATGTGAGAGTTTAGGAGTTGAATTGGTTAAATCTGAGGTTTTCTTCGATGTTAAGAGATTTGGAATACCAACGCATGACAATCGATGGTGCACGAAACTCAAAATGGAAGGATTACAAAGGATCGCCACCCGAACACTTATAGTCGGGGATAGAGAGTCCGAAAGCAGAATTAGAAGGGAAAGAAGTGAAATAGAGTATAGGGTAGCCAAAGAGATCTTTCCGATAAAGTATTGGAGTGGCTGCATGGTTCAGCTCTACGTTCTCATGAACGGGCTGGAGCTGCATCCCCTCTACTACGAAGGATTTTACCGCCTAGGCTGCACTATCTGCCCATCGCTGAGTGAATGGGAAAAAATTCTGCTTACTAAGGTTTGTAGATGTAGAGGACATCGTTGTGAATGACCAGGTATACATCCTTATCGGAATCGTAAATTATCCGTTCGTTCGTGACTATCGCAAGTTTAAACAGATCTTCAAGCGAAGATACCTCAACTCTCGCCTTAAATCCCGATGTCCTTAGAGTTCCTGAACTGATCCACTTGCCAAATTTTTTTCTTTTCCTCCTCAAGCTTCAGTGTTTCGATGTCGTACATCTCAGGCCTAAACCTCAAGGCTATGGTTGTAAATCCGATCAAAAATGCTGCTGATACAAGAACTGCTACGGCAGAAATCACTTTATTTAACGACATCGGTTGAGATTCGATATAACTGTAAACAACCCTCTGAATGTTTTCGGTTCTGTTAAAGCTGTTGAAAGAGTACGTATTTGCGTTAACATTAATGGGTAGTATGTACGTTCTAGAACCTTCGAAGGTTAAACCATCACTTTTTCCAGAGAAATTAACGACCGTAACCACCTCTACGTTTTCTTTACCTCTATACCCCAACTCCTTACTTATCGAAATAAGCTCGTTCATAATATCTTCAACGTTTAGCGAAAACTCATCCCTAATAAAACTCGAATTGGCTTCCTTCATCCTTTTAAGATAGACCTTCGACCAGACGTACTTTTCACCGAATTTGGAGCTTAAAATTACCCTAGTATTCTTAGATATCTGAACGTCGGATATATTCTGCCCAAATATGCCAAATTCGAAGCTTAACGTTAGATTAGGTGCCACGCTCGAGATGTAAATGGGTCTATCTCTTAGGGTCACACCCACATTCCAGATTGGATTTTCGTATTCTACCGTCGCGTATCCATCCCACCCAGCTTTTATTGAATAAAATGGAACGCTAACTTCGGATTTGACAATTTCCGGCTTACTGAACATGTAAAGGGCATAGCACGATATCACGAGAGCCGTTAACGAAATGACGACAAGAATGATCAAATTCTTCTTTATGAATGTATAAAATTTATATTTTCTATAGTTCATAAAACTCACCCCCATCTAGAAATGTATCCGTCCAAAGAGGATACCTCGCCTGACATTTTTCATCGACGATCGATGATGTGAATAGCATCAAAGCCGTCAAGGCACCATATATCACGAGATATACCCCATCCCCAGAATCGATATGCTTGGATGTAGCAAGGTGAAATGACTTTAGTTGTATATCTACTCCCGTTAGGTCTAACTCATTTTTATTGTTGACGATATCACTTGTCATCTGTGTTATCGAAACGTTCCCTCCTCTAGACGGATCTCCGAAAGAAAAAGTATCCCCCATCATCGGATCCACACTACTTAGGACTGCCAACAACGGTACCCCATCGGTCGCAACTAACATCGACACGTAGATTGAATAAACAATTAATATTGTTAATATTATTTTTTTCATTAAAGTATTTAAACTAGCAAAAAATAAAAGGGTTATGAACCTTTTATCCCTACGTTAATTCTATAACAGTGATTCATAAGTCCTTAAGCAAAGTTGAGATAAATAATTTTGGAATATATAAGTTGACGATTATGATGATGATTATTATAATAAATTATTATTAATAATACACAGAAAATTTTATATTGTCTTTTGAAAATACGTTAAAAATTGAGGTGTATTTCATATGGGCAAACGTTCTAAGCTAAAGATAGTAGTTGAAATTTTAGATGTCGCCAACGGTGGTGCAAATAAGACAAAAATAATATATAAAGCAAATTTAAATTTTAACAGGGCTAATAAGTATTTGGAAGAACTTACCGAAAGGGGTTTGATAGTAGTTGAAAATGTAAACGGTAGGGTGATATACAGAACTTCGGAGAAAGGTAAAGACCTTCTAAGGAAGTGTAAGGAATTGGATTTCGATTTCTAATTATATTCAGTGTTTTAAAATAAATGAAAAGCCTTAAACTCAATTGAACTTGTCATTAGGGATGTGTATAGACGGCATTGAGCTTACCATCAAATGATTCAAGTCTACAGAATGCAAACCTTTCAAATTGAACGACATTACCTATATCGTTTAATGCGTTCCTTTCCGCAAACCCCTCGTAATTTCTATCAATTCCCAAAACGATGCATCTCACGACTTCACTCACGGGGAGCCAGTGGATGATGTTTTTGCCCTTCTTAGCCTCCTTAAGCTCGAAACCCTCAAACTCAAATATCGCATTCTTCTTATCTATTAGCCGAACGTTACAGAAGTCCTTGAGTCTAACGATGTTGCCCTCCTCCAACCTTTCGAAGTCGTCTCTGCAGATGTAAATTTCCTTAGATCCGGTCAAGGTTCTGAATCCTCCCTTGGTTGGATTCAATGGAATCTTAACTTCAACTTCACTCTCAAGTCCTTCGATTTTAATTTTTACGGGATCCCATACGAAGAAGTATCTGTTGGCAATCGGATCCACGATCTTCCTGTTTTCAGCGTACAGATTCTTTACACTGACAGAAACATCGTTTTCACCCACTCCTAAAGACAGAATGAAGTTTCTAATCGCTTCGGGCCTAAATCCTCTCCTCCTCAAAGCTCGAATCGTTGGCAAGCGTGGATCGTCCCAGCCCTCATATCTCCCCGCTTCAATCTCCTTTCTGAGTTCGCTTGTTGAAAGTCTACCAAATTCGTGGATGCTAACCTTACCCCAATGCTTCGTGATTGGATAATCCCATCCGAAATAGCTGTAGATGTACCTCTGCCTAAGCTCCGAATCCCTCAGATCCTTCCCCCTTATTATGTGTGTAATACCCAGGAGATGATCCTCAATCGCAGACTCGAAATCAAGGGTTGGCCAAACGCAGAATCTATCTCCCACAAGCGGATGATCCTCGTAGATGATTCTAAATGCCACCCAATCTCTTATGGCTGGATCCTTATGTTTCATATCGGTCTTTATCCTTATTACCACCTCTCCCTCCTCATACTCCCCGTTCAGCATCTTGTCCCAGATTTCAAGCGCATCTTCGGCGGAGGTATTGCGATGTGGACATTCAACTCCGGAATCTCTAAACTTCTTGAACTCTTCTTTCGAGCAGAAGCACGGATAGGCCTTTTCCATCTCAAGCAACTTTTCGCAGTATTCATAGTAGATCGGAATTCGTTTCGAAGCGTAGATCACCTCATCCGGCTTGGCATCTAACCATTCACAATCTTCGAGGTACCATTCGTAGGCTTCAAGCATCGGTCTCTTTGTACGGGGATCGGTATCATCGAATCTCAAAATGAACTTTCCATTGTAAATTTTGCAGTATTCATCGTTTACAACGATTCCCCTCGCAGAACCAAGTGTTGGAGGGCCGTTTGGATTTGGAGCAAACCTCATTACGACTTTGCCCTTCTCTGCGTTCTCGAGGGGTGGAAGTTTTTGCTCCTTCTTCACCTCCTTAGGCTTTAGCTCGGCGGTATACCTTTCGATGATCTCCTTCTTTTTTTCCTCGCTTAAAGATTCAAATTCGATTATGCATTCCCTAACGATTTCAAGGACTTCCTTAGCTTTACTTCTTAGTTCTGGCATTTCAGCCATTATCTTACCCAT
>CAZBFC010000004.1:0-1549 GCA_964491095.1 uncultured archaeon
GTCTACGGATTCAACGCGGTCAACGTATTCGCCTTAATCCCGGTAAAGGACTACATCAAAGCGAAGAAGGAGGTAGAAAAACTACTGCAGAACAAGACGATCATCTACCTCTTCGAAGCTGAATCGGATCTCTACCGCACCGACGCCAAGATAGTGAAGGGGGCTAACTTCAGCGACGGCGAGGCCTTGGCTTTGACCGGAAAGGCTTGGCAGAACTTAACCATCGTGAAGAACGGAACCTACAGAATCGCCCTCAGAGGTGTGGGGTCTTTCACGGTCAGATTGGGAAACCACACGTTCCACCTCGAATCCGACACTCTGAGGTTCGTTTACACACCTCCGTTCCGTCTCTCCGAAGGCCGTTACACGCTGACGATCGAGCCCGAATCTAAAGCCACGCTGGATGTCGTATGGCTGTATTCGAGCAACAAAACACTTCAACAGCTATTCGAAGTCAAGGAAAAGCCCGCCAAGGTCGTATCCTACCAAAAGATCAACCCCACCCTCTGGAAGGTAAAGGTTCGAGCCAAGAAACCGTTCATGCTCAGCTTTGCCGAAGCCTACGATCCCTTATGGGAGGCGAGGGTATACAAAGACGGTAAGCTGGTAAAAAAAGTCAGATCGATACCTCTCTACTCCGTCATAAACGGGTTTTGGATAAACGAAACAGGCAACCTTACGATCGTAATCAGATACCTCCCGCAAGACTGGTTCGAACTCGGACTTAAGATCTCCGCTTTGACGTTCGTAGGTTGCATCGGCTACCTATTCTACGACTGGAGGAGGGAGAGGGGAGATAGATGGGCTAAGGATATTGAAAGAAGGCTAAACGAAAACCTATCAAAATTCATAGCAAAGGTGAAGAGATAATGGAGATAATTTTCATTGAACATGCACTGGAGAGGATGAAAGAAAGGGAAATCTCTAAGGAGCTGGTGATAAACGCCATAAGAAATCCAGATAGTGTAGATCAAGGATATGGAGGTCGTAAAGTTGCTCAAAAGTGTATTAATGGAAAACTGCTAAGAGTTATATACGAAGAGCACGAAGATAAAATTATTGTGATAACAGCATACATAACCTCAAAAGTTGGAAAGTATCTGAGGTGAATTTGTTATGAAGATCTCATACGATCCCAAGCATGATGTTTTATATCTAAAGTTTTCCGAGGGAAAGGTAGTTGACACCGTTGAAGTTGTTGAAGGCGTTTTAATCGATTATGGAGAAAATGGAGAGATAGTTGGAATAGAGATGATAAACGCATCCGCTCTGATAAAAACCAAACCTCTCCAAGAAATTGTAATAAGAATTCAGGAGGAAGCTAAAATTTAGACTGAGAATAACAGAAATTATTTTTGACGCTAATTTTCTCGTCCAGAGTTTACGGAGATAGATCAATAATTAGTAAATCCATTGCAGTAGCATTTACTCTCGGTTATCAGCTACTTCTTCTACGACTGGAGAAAAGAGAAAAAGATGACAAAAGATTGAAGGGAAGTCCTATCAAAGTTCAGAGTAAAGATAAATCTTAAGCCGAAAGAGCGGAAAG
>CAZBFC010000005.1:0-13260 GCA_964491095.1 uncultured archaeon
CTACCTAATCCGCCGCAGCCCCATCCTCGGGCTGCACCGCCCCTTACGGGAACGGTGCACTTTCGGGGATGGGGGAATTCCACCACCCATCCCCTATGGGGGTTTAGCCCCAGTTTCCCGGGGTTATCCCCCTCCCGAGGGTAGGTTGGCCACGTGTTACTGAGCCGTCCGCCGGTGCGCGAACCGCAAAAGCGGCTCGCGCCCCATGACTCGCATGGCTTAGTCCCAGCCGGATAGCAGCGGCCTCTGGCAGGATCAACCAGAATTGGCGGGGGAGTGGGCGGTGAATACGTCCCCTCACCCACCGGGTTTACCCTGCTGGCAAGCCCATCTCAGACGTGTCCTACTGGACACGTCTTCACTAATATACCGCGGGTGGGAACTCTACCCCTCATCTCGGGCTTAGCGCCCTTATCGGGGTCCTTGCCGGACCCGCGGTTTCTAACATATTTGTGACGTTCGAGATTTATAAGACTTATGCTTTACCTCTTTTACTGCGAGAGGTATTCTACCGTTGCTAAGCAACGATATTTAAGCTTTTTGCCCACTGGATGTTCCGATGTAACCTCACAAATATATAAGTTTAAACTATGTTTTAAGCCCAATATGATGCATTACATTCCTAAGTTCTGAGATAAAATTTAAAATTACATCCTCAGTTACGTGCGGCATTACTACGAGTCTAATAGCTTTTGGATTTGAAATTACCGATATTACCCAACTTCTTCTCATCATCTCCTCCCTAATCTTCTCAGCCTCATCAGTCTTAAAGCATACAACGTTCATAATTGGCTTAATTACAGGCTCAAACCCCAAGGATTCCATCTCCTCGACGAGCATGCTCGTCATTTTAAGACAATGCTTAACGATCCTTCTCATCCCCTCAAAGCCCAAATATCTTAGCACTGCATAAGCTGAGGCTACACCGGTCCCGGGACGGGTACCGGTTAACGTAAATTGAGACTTGGATGTCAAATATGGAGTTTGCACCTCCAAAGCTTTCAGATAACTTTCATCCCTAAAAAGCAACCCACCGGCAGGAATTGTGGCCATCCCCATCTTATGGGGATCTACGGTTATGGACGAAACTCCATCAAGCTCGAAATCAAACCTGATCTTCCTATCCATAAAGGGTATCACAAGCCCACCGAAAGCTGCATCGACATGTAAGTAAATGTCGTTTTCAATGGCAATCTTCGACAGTTCTTCAATCGGATCAACCTGTCCCAATTCGGTAGTTCCGGCAATTCCAACGATTCCAATCGTTTCATCATCTATCAGCGATTCCACCGATGACAAATCAACCCTGTATTCAGAATCTAAATCAGCCTTCCTAACCTCTACGCATAGCAGGTCACCGATCTTATCGAAGGAGAAATGAGCGGACTTTGGAACAACGATGTTTGGATTCTTAACTTTCTTAAGATTCCTAAAAGCCCTTATAGCTTGGATATTAGCTTCAGTTCCTCCAGAACAGATGTATCCACTTGCATTTGGATTGTGCAGAATTTCACCCAAGAGCCTTACGAGCTTATTCTCCAACTCCTTCGTGCCTTTAAATATACCTGGGTCCCCCAGATTTGTCTCGATAAACATCATATGCGCCTTAACAGCAATTGGATGTGGAACAGTGCACATCGAACCCAAAACTTTCGAATAAGGGATGTCCTTTTTTCTGAACTCTTCAAGCTCTTTTAGTACATCCATCAGATCGATGACGATATAGCCCTTTATATAATCGTTAACTCGACGATCGCCGTATGTAAAGTTAAAAATAACGTTGCACGATTTTGATTTTCATGGACACAGCAAACGACTTCAGAATCAGAATGGCTGAAAGAGGTTTAAATGAGCTTGAAAGATTGATCAATGCTATTAGGGTTCAAAGAAGAAAGGAAATAGCTAAAGAAATTAAAAGCATGCAGAGTGAAATGCAAATTATAAAATTTTCATATTTAAACCCAGATGAGCTTTTGGAACTTGAAAACTTTAAAAACGTCATAAATAAGGCTAAGGAACTCAGAGAGATATTAAGAAACGCTGAAAAAGATTTTAACTGGAAACTCGCAGATTACTGGCTTGAATACCTCACAGATCTGCCAAAACTTATGCTAAGGGGTGAGATTTCGAAGCCCTATGAGGCTATAAGGTTTTTCAGTGGTGAGATTGTAAATAGAAAGCAAATTGGAAAACTTTGGCTTTGCTCGGTGGATTGCGGTTTTAGAATGGACATAGTTACGAATAGTGATGAATTTAAACCGAATACATTTGCAGTTATCGCTTATCTTCCGCCCAGAGAGTTCGATGGATACATCAGTGAGGGGATGTTTGTCCCGGCATCTCTGCAAAAGAAAGGTGAACTTGAGCTGGAAGAGATCAGATCGATAGCGGATAAGCTTGGGGAGGTAGAATCAATTTTAATTGAGTTGCTATCATGAAGATCAGAAGAGAAGTCCTAAGGTTTGCACTGGAAATTGCCAAAGAATCGTATCCAAATGAATTTATAGCTTTGCTTACTGGAAAGAAGGGAATCATAGAGGAACTCGTATTCCTTCCATTTCAAGCTGGGGAATCTTCAGCGATAATCCATATGGACATGCTTCCTCTGGGGTACAGGATATACGGTACGATACATAGCCATCCCACTCCAAACTGCAAACCCTCACCGCAGGACATTCAAATGTTCATGAAATATGGATCGATTCATATAATCGTATGCTATCCTTTTGATGAGGATTGCTGGGCCTGCTACGACAAAAATGGAAACGAAATATCGATTGAGGTGATAGATTAAGGTTCACAAACCTTAACAGAATGGTACGAACACCTTTGATACAACGGTTCAGACGAGCTAGGATAAGTCGAAAATTGAAAAAAGGTTTTATCATTATCAGGTTTAATTTAGATTGTATGATCGGGAGAGTGTATCTGGTCGAAATCTCGAAAGATTTTAAGAACGAAGAGCTAAGAGGAAAGACATTTGTCGGTGAACTGAAAGATGTTGGTGTTTATGATGGGGTTCTATGCTTAGGTTTTAGAAGTATTGAAGGTTTGGAAGGTGATATCTATTTAAGAATAACTGATATAACCAGAATGCTTGAGTTAAAACACTTCGAATAAGGCAATTTCATTGAGTACTTGATTCTCAATTACTTCTTGACTGGAGATCTATGAACAACCATACGATAAAAATTATTCGAAAGCATGAAATTAAAAATCCTTATATCTTTTAAAATCGTTAATCGATGCAAATGCGTAGAACCGTAAAGGATCTTCTTGTTGAAATAAAAGATACATCGGAGCTTATAGTAGATCTAGCATATTCTGCATTACTTTTTGATAACGAAGACATTGCAGAGGAGGTACTTGAGCTTGAGGACAAGATACTCAATCTACTCAGACAGATCAGAATAGTTTCAATATTGGCCGCAAGAAGAGTTGATGAAGCTGAATCTGTTTCTTCAATACTGCAAATTGCCGATGCTGCTCATCGTATCGGTAACGCCGCTGGAGACATTGCAACGCTAGTGCTTAGAGGGTTCAAACTTCCAAAAGAGTTTGTAAATCTAATCCTATACCATTCGGAAGAAACTGCAGTTAAAGCTGTCGTTTCAGAGAATTCAGAAATAGCAAACAAGACCCTTGGTGAAGTAAAATTGCACACGAGAACTGGAATGAGAGTAATTGCGATAAAGAGAGGTTTTGAATGGATATTTAATCCAAACAGGGATACCAAAATTTTGATTGGAGATGTACTATTTGCAAGGGGTGATATAATGGGAATTCCAAAATTCTTCGAAATAGTAACAGGAGAATCAAGAGAGATCAAAGAAGAACAGATAGAAATCGAAATTGAGGATTTGGACAACGCCGTTGACACTGTTATTGAGATGAAAAACCTTTCAGAGTTGGCCGTAGATTTAAGTTATTCATCCGTCCTTTACTATAATGAGGATATAGCTCAAGAGGTTGCTTATTTAGAAGAAAGGATAGACAACATGAAGTTCGATCTACAGCATTGGGTTCTCAGAAGTAGTAGGTATTTTGAAAAGACCAAACCTTTAGTGGCGTTACTTGATCTAGCAAATTCCTCAGAGCAGATCGCAGACTCTGCAAAGGAAATCGCCCAAATAGTCTTGCAGAAGCTTGAAATTCATCCAATATTCAAAGAAGCCATGAGGGAAACAGATGAGATTATCACCATGGTTGAAGTCAGTGAAAGATCGAAACTCGACGGCAAAACTCTTGGTGAGGCGAAAGTTGAGACCACCACGGGTATGCATGTAATAGCGGTAAGGAGAGGAAATAGATGGATAGTCAACCCAAAGGCTCCAACTAAAATTCATGCAGGCGATCTGTTGATCGCAAAGGGAACAAGAGAAAGTGAAATTTTGCTAAAAAAGTTATGCTCAGGATAAAATCTTTAAAATTTCATCAAGATTTAATTTCAGTTCTTCAATCTTTTTCTTAGCTCTACTGAATGCATTATAATTATAAGATAGATTTCTAGCCTTATTTTGGATCGCTTCAAATTCGGTCGGCGACAATACATCCTTGAGAAACTCAACCAGGTTTTGGCGATAGATAACTATCACATCACTCCTTTCGATAAGCTTCTTACCATTGAATCTGAATGCCTCAACTTTCCAGCATCTTTCGCATTCAGATATCATCAAGATGTCATCAACCCATGCCTTTTGAAACATGATCCCTCCACACTTGCAAAATCCGCCAAATATGGTACCATCTACCCTCTCAGCCTTAAACGCCTTACCTTCCATTAAAACTACCGAAAATGGATCTATAAAAAAGATCTTCATATTAGACCGGGATGACCTTTTTTACTTCGGGAATCCTACTTCTAAGATGCTCCTCAACAAACATCGTAAGCGTAATCGTTGAAAGCGGGCAACCTTGACAAGCACCGAGCAATTGAACCTTTACAATCCCTTCCTTCTCATCAACATCAACAACGGCGATGTTACCACCGTCTCTCATCAATGCAGGACGAATTTCCTTCTCGATATCTTCCTCAACCTTCTCTCTTAAAGACATAACCCATACTCTGCCAAACAATATTTAACGTTTTTGAGTTTAAAGTATGCTTGCATCGATTGCGATTATCTCTTCACCATCCTTATAGACCCTTATATCTCCGCCACTTTCCGATACAACCACCGCAATTGCTTCGGTCTCTCTCGTTATTGCCGCACATGCAAGATGTCTTCCACCGAAACCCTTCTTAATTTTAAGATCTTTCCCAGAAACATCCAAATACCTCCCAGCTGCAACAATTATTCCGGTTTCATCTATGACAAAAACTCCGTCAAGTTGAGCAAACTCCCTAACGCTCTCCCAGGTTGCAGGATTTGTAATATCCCTCTCATTCGGAGGATGACATTCGTATGGGTTTAGTATAAGCTGTCTCGATCTTTTCAAAACCTCTTCAACATCTCCTATCACGAAAGCTGTACCTATCTTTCTTCCTTCTCTTCCCTTCTGAGCTATGCTCATTGCGACATTTAAAACAGCTCTCAACACCTTGGGATGCACCCTCTCAGCACATTCAGATAAGGCTTTTTGGATCCTACTCTTTTCAAGCTCTACCAAAACTATTCCCCTAAGAGAATCCAAATCCACAACGCCGATGGCACTACCTACAAGCTCAACACCCTTAAAGTATAAAAAC
The DNA here is from genome assembly GCA_964491095.1 of uncultured archaeon. Classification (GTDB taxonomy): domain Archaea; phylum Halobacteriota; class Archaeoglobi; order Archaeoglobales; family Archaeoglobaceae; genus WAKM01. The sequence continues at coordinate 5,690 of CAZBFC010000005.1, forward strand.
GTTGAAATGTAATCTTTTGTTTGAATAAAAGCTGTAGCTCTTTCAATAAGACTCTTTCCTATAAATTCCTCACCGATCTCCTCCTCAATTGAAAAGAAAAGGCTTTCAAGCATCGTCGCATAGCTTCGAGGAGCAAAAAAGATCTTGACATCGTCATCGCTAACTTCAGGTTCCTTTCGAGATATAACAACAATTATATTCGAATTTATCTTCTTTGCAAGAGAAAGAGCTTGCTCCATTAGATGATTTAGCATCAAAAATTTTTTAAGCAAGGAGGATTTTAACTTTACGCAGTACAAATATAAAAATCATTTAAACATATAAACAGCTGGTATTTCATCGGTATCGTTTAGATATACCGTTATGTTGTTCGGAAATACGAGTTTCATATTCACCTTCTCGTTGAGCCTAACACCTGAGAAGTAAACGTAATCTCCGCAGTCGGTGATATTAAATTTCAAAATTGCATGATTGATATCAATTTTTTCTATCTCAAACTTCGTTTCATTTATCAGTTTTAATATATCTTTCTCAATCTGATCTGCACCAAACAGAAAAACTCCTAACTTCTGAAAATCGTTGAGTTCATAATTTATAGTTACGGTTACATTTGTATACCCGTAGTGAACGTTCACTGAGCTTATAGCAATCAATGTAAGCATTGCAACCATCAACATCATTGCTCAACCAACCAATTAGAGGAATATAAATGTTTCCGAATTTTATTGAGGATCATAAAAATTGTAAATTATAAATTATTTTGGCTTTTCCATAAGTCTAATTTTTGATAATACTCTTCCATCCCTTGCATGCGGATTTCTGAATACAGTGTCGTTTGATTTTTCGATTTCTCTTGCCTCCTCAGCCAATTTCGAGGCCATTTTCATCATTTCATGAGCAGAACATACCAATGGAATGTATTTTTCCGGGTCCCTTTCGACAAAGCAAGCTTTGACAGTTATATCTGCAACCTTTTCAGCTATGAAATACGATGCCATAGCTTTAGCTTTTGCGTAAGGGTTACTGAACTTACCTGCTTCAACCGCCTTCTGAGCTGTGATTATAATTCTGGGAAGCTCTGGCTTTTCTCCCTTCTTTATCTGCTCTATAACTTTATCGAGTTCCTCCTGAACGAGCCTAAATGCTCCTGTATTTGCGAGAACATTTATAATATAAGAATTGTATAAGGCCATCTCAGTCGGATCTAAGAACTCTCTCCTAGCACCGATCATCGAATCGGCCGTAACCAGTATGTATCCAAATCCCTCTCTCTCAAGTTCATCCTTAATCTTCTTGGCTGGAGCATCGCTTATCACGATCGTAGGCCTATCCTTAAAAATTTCCCTAGCAATTTTCGGTGCTGGAAGGGATGCATTTGGAGAAACTATCAACACTAAGTCCGGATCGAAATCCCTAAGCTTCCTTGCAACCTCTGCTTCGCTTTCTCTCATCTTCGCCCCAGTCGTAATAACCCTAACATCTAAATCTTCCCGATCTGCTCTTTCATCCAAGAGATATTCAAGCAAAACAGCCGTTCCAATTGCACCCATCTTAAACACTCCAACCTTAACCATGCTAGCAAATCACATGATCGATTATATTAGATTTGTTAAACCATAGTGAAAAATATTTATTGATCCAAATACAAACCTATTACAATATGTTTTGGAAGTTTAAAGGTATGTTCGAAAAGGGTAAGGAGAAGGAGATCGTTGATCTCATTCGGGATCACATCACGCTTATTCGAGATGCCTGTGAGATATTCAGCAATTGCATAAAGGAGAACGATAAAGTTTCGATCTCCGAAGTCTGTGAGATCGAGAAGATTGGAGACTCTGTCAGAAGGGAGATAGCTCTTAAACTGTATGAAGGTGCATTCTTGCCGGGAATTAGGGGTAACCTTTACAGACTTGCAGAAACACTCGATGAAGTTTTGGATACGATAGAAGATGCCACTATAATGTTCATGATGATTCCAAAGTTAGATGAGGACATAATGACAAAATGTGTAAGAATTGCCGAGATAAATCTAAAGATGGCAAACGAATTGCTTCAAACGTTTGAAGCTTTAAGAACCGAGGATGATTTGAAGGACAGAACGCTAAAGATAAGGATTTTAGAGGAGGAGGTTGATGCTATAAAAAGAGATATATTTAAAAAACTTATGGAAAAAGATGTTAGTAACTTTTGGGAAGGGATGGCTATATACAATTTTATAAGACATTTGACAAATGTAAGCGATTTAATCGAGGATGCTGGGGATATAATTCAAATCTTAAACGTTAGTCTGAGGTAGCATCATGATCAGAGATGTCGTTCGAATCATAAATCCCTACGAAGCTGGGAAGTCGGCAGAATATCTAAAGAAGGACTATATCGTTTTATGTTCGAATGAGAATCCGTATCCACCTCACCCAGCAGTTATAGATGCAATTAAGGAAGAGTTAAACAACGTAAATAGATACCCGGATCCAGAATATCGAGAGCTAAAGATCGCAGTGGCAGAATATTTGAATGTCGATGTTGATCAGATTGTAGTTGGAAACGGGGCGAGCGAGATTCTAAGTAACATCTGCATCGCAGTTTTGGATGTGATGGATTCTGTTACGATTCCCATTCCAAGCTATACCATGTATGCAATTTTGGCCATGCTCAGAGATGCAAGCATAAACTTCGTTGAATACCCCTACTATCGCATCAACGCTGAAGATCTGATCGAAAAGTTAAGAAATTCCAAGTTGCTGTTCTTATGCTCACCGAACAATCCAACTGGTAATGTGATTGAGAACTTAGAGTACATTTTGAATAATTTTAATGGGTTGATCGTTTTGGATGAAGCCTACGCCGAATTCAGCAAAAGTAGCGCGATAGAATTGGTCGATGATTATGAAAATCTTATTATAGTTCGAACGTTCTCTAAGTTTTTCGGGTTAGCTGGGTTGAGGATAGGTTACGCTGTAAGCAAAAATTTGGAGCTAGTTAAAGCATTGGAAAAGATAAGACTTCCATTTTGCATAAACAACATCGCTGTCAAAGCAGCTATTGCTGCGTTGGAAAATATCGAATACTATCGAAAAATTAGAGATAAAATCATCGAAGAGAGAGAAAAATTGAGTAAGAAACTTGAAAAGTTTGAGCAGCTGGAAGTTTTTCCTTCTGAGGCTAACTTCCTGCTTGTAAGAGTGAAAGAAGAAATTGGACTGGCTAAGAAGCTTGAAAAAGAGGGTATTGCCGTGAGAGATGTGACTGGCTTAATGGGGCTTAAAGGGGAGCATGTCAGAATTACAATAGGTAAAGAGGAAGAGAATGAGGCGTTGATAGATGCTTTAAAGCGCATCCTCGAATAATCAAATATGATACAGATCGGCGTGATAGGTGCATCGAGATGCGACGAGAGGTTGTATCAGATTGCGATGAGGGTCGGAGAGCTTTTGGCTGAGAAGGGTTGCGTAGTCGTTAACGGTGGACTTGGAGGAGTTATGGAAGCATCGGCTAAAGGAGCCAAGCTAAAGGGAGGAATCACAGTCGGTATTTTGCCAAGTGATTCAAAGGAGCATGCAAATCCATACATCGATATCGTAATAGTTACAAACATGGGTCATGCCAGAAACATGATAATAGCCCATACATGCGATGCTCTCATAGCCGTGGGAGGAGAATACGGAACGATTTCTGAAATGGCCATAGCTTTGAAGATTGGAAAAAAGGTTGTAGCTATAGAGCCGATGGTTGTCTTACCTGGAGTTAAGGTCGTCGAAACCCCTGAAGAGGCTGTTGAAGAGGCCCTGAAAGGTTTGATTTGAATTTCTTTATTGTCTTCACAAACCTATCGGTCAACACTGAAATTGGACGTGGAATTCCGAACATTTTTCATCATTTCAATCGCAAGGGTGACAGAGCTTATCGGCACTCTAACTATTAGTGCAAACGTAAAGGCAGCATCTAGATTTGGAAAGACATTTGCAACTACCCACCACAATGGATTCTCGTTGAGCTGATAGGCTGTAACAAAACCAACGCTGTTTCTAGTTTTCGAATAAACGAACGTGTATGCTAGGCCAAAGAACAGAACGTCAAAAGGATCTAATTTTCCCGTTATCAGTGGTGTATTGTACAATCCAGCCCAAATTCCATTTTTTCTAAGCTTCAGAATTATGCAAGCCACAACTATTGATGCCAATTAGAAATTCTGGAAATTTCAGACGCGATAGCATTTGTAATCAGGTACTCAAATGCGTAAAAGGTTGCCAGCCACATTAAATCGATTTTGTGAGCCAACGCTTAAACCCCAACGTCAAATTTAAATAATAAATTAAGGCAAATTCGGAGCATGGGTAAAACGATAGCAGAGAAGATATTCTCAAAGGCTTGCGGTAGGGATGTTAAAGCTGGAGAATTCGTATTTGCTCCAATAGATATGGCCATGGCCAACGACATCACAGCCCCTCTCGCTATAAAGGCTTTTAATGAGATAACCGATGGTGGAAAAGTCTTCGATCCTAAGAAGATCGTAATCGTTCTGGATCATCAATCACCAGCCGACAGTGTTCAAGCAGCTGAAAATCATAAGATGCTAAGGAAATTTGCTGAAGAGCAGGGGGTGATATTCTACGATGTCGGCGAAGGTATAGCTCACCAGCTGATGGTGGAGAAGCATATCAAGCCAGGAATGCTTGTGGTTGGGGCTGACAGCCATACGTGCATGTACGGAGCTTTAGGAGCCTTCGCTACTGGCATAGGTTCAACGGATATGGGTGCTGTTTTTGCCTTGGGAAAGCTATGGTTTAAAGTTCCTGAAACAATTAGGTTTGAGATTAAAGGTAAGCTCGGAAAGCACGTTTACGGTAAGGATATAGTCCTCAAGCTCATTGGAATGGTTGGAGCCGATGGAGCGAACTACAAAGCTTGCGAGTTCACTGGAGAAGTTATTAGAAATATGAGCATGAGTCAGCGTTTTACCATGTGCAACATGGCAATAGAGATGGGAGGAAAAACCGGAATCATCGAGCCAGATAGAATCACGTTCGATTATCTTAAGGAGATCGGGATTGAATTCGATAAGGAGGAGGTTGAGAATCTTAAGAGCGATGAGGATGCTCAATACAGCAGAGTAATTGAGTTGGATGTTACCGATATGCCACCACAGGTTGCTAAGCCCCATAGGGTGGATAATGTCGTGAGCGTTGAGGAGGTCGAAGGAACTAAGGTCGATCAGGTTTTCATCGGCTCTTGCACGAACGGGAGGTATGAAGATCTGAAGATCGCCGCAGAGATTCTGAAGGGTGAAAAGGTCGCAAAAGGTGTTAGATTGATCGTAATCCCAGCATCTCGTGCTGAATACATCAAAGCTCTTAAGGATGGACTAATTGATATATTCGTCGAGGCTGGTGCGATCGTGGAGCATCCCTGCTGCGGGCCATGCATGGGTGGTAGCTTTGGACTCATAGCAAGTGGAGAGGTTAGCCTTTCAACTTCAAACAGAAACTTCATAGGAAGACAGGGAAGCCCCGGGGGTAAGATCTATCTATGCTCGCCAGCCACCGCAGCAGCTTCAGCCATCTATGGAGTAATTACCGATCCAAGGAAAATTTAATTTTTATCTTTATATTAAGTCTAATATCTTTCAGTAAGATAAACGCCTATTATTGTTACAAATCCACCAATTGCGGTGTAGATGTCTATAACCTCACCCAGCACAAAGTACGCCATTATCGCGGTAAAGAGTGGAATCATGTAGATATATACGGCAACCTTTGTGGCTTCCATATTGGAGAGGGCGGTATACCACATGACATAGGCAAACACCGAGCAGAGAATTGAAAGGTAAAGAATGGAAATAAGAGTAGTAGTGCTAAAGAATAGTGGATTCGCCAAACCTTCGTAGAACGCAAACGGGATCAGGAAGATCGATCCAAATAAGAATACATAAGCTGTAAGAGTCTCTGGGTGGTATCTCTTAAGTAGTTTCTTACCAAGAACGGTGTATATCGCCCATAAAAATCCGTCAAATATCATCAACACGTCACCAATAAAGGTCCTGCTTGTAAAGAATTCAATGCTACCCTTTGAAACTATGATGATAACACCAATAAAAGATAAAATAACCCCAAACGATTTTAGCCTTGTAAATTTTTCATTATAACATAAAAAAGAAATAATTGCTACAAATATTACTGCAGTGTTTATAAGTATCGATGCATTCGTAGCGGTGGTATATACAAGAGCCAAAAACTGAATCACATAAAGCAAAGTAACTCCAGTGAGAGCTAGAATAATGATTGCTGGCAAATCTCTTGTATCTACTGACTTTAGCTTATCTCTGAAATAAGTTAGCAAAATTAAGGCCGGTGATGCCAAAAGAAATCTATAAAATGCAAGGTTGTACGGTCCCAGTTCTCTTAGACCAATCTTTATGAAGATAAAGGATCCGGCCCATATCAGCATCGTTATGAGCAACAGTGATGCATAGATGGTTTGCATTGAGGGTCTTCAAAAGACACACCTCAAAAAGTTTTGCTAAAATTCATTTAACTCAAAGTTTTTTAAGGTTAAGTCTCGCTAAGTTTTCTAAGCTTTAATAATGATCGTTCCTGCAGCTTAGCTTAGGAGTATAAATAAGTAAGTCATCCGAAGCTAATCCTATAGTCTTTATAAAAATAAAAAATTAAAGCAATATAGTACCAATTTTGAAAGCTCCTGAGGAAAATACATTTATATACATATAAAATTAAATATAAAGTTTAACCTAGAAATCTTAAATAGCAAAATTTATTTCTATATTTAAATCAAAATTTTACCTTTAGCGATGCAAACAGCCTCTCCACCAACCCAAACACCACTATCCAATTTAACATGTGCTATACCCTCCCTTCCCAAAGCGTGACCTTGCTCAAATTTGTAATACTCTTTTACAAGCTTACCGCTTGAGTTCAGATAACATGCCAGTGCTGAATTTGCCGTTCCAGTAACTGGATCTTCCAGAATTCCAACCGCCGGAGCAAAGAATCTTGTGCAGGCATCAAACTTAGAATCGAACGTGTAGAAGTGAATACCAACTATACCTCTATCTTTGCAGAACTCTACAAGCCTTAAATCTGGCTTTAATTTCATCAAATCTTCAAAATCTTCGATTTCTGCCAGTCCAATTGGAATCCCAACATCAACAGTTGCGGAATCAAGAATCTTCACTCCAATCAAATCCTCCAGTCCATTCAGATTTAACTCGATTACCCTAGGTTCGACAACTTTAAGCCAAATTAAATCTTCAACTTTAACTTCGATTTCTCCAGCCTTTGTAATCGCTCTGTATGTCCCATCCTCTAAGCCCTTAAGTTTTAAAACGTAGAAGGCTCCAATGGTTGCATGCCCACAAAGATCGACTTCAGTGTAGGGTGTAAAGAACCGTAAGCGGAATTCATCACCCCGTTTTTCAACAAAAACGGTCTCTGAAAAATTTAACTCAAAAGCCAAGCTTTGCATGATCTCGTCTTCGAGCATACCCAAGACTACTGCAGCAGGATTGCCCTTCAGAGGCTTGTCTGTGAACACATCAACTTTGTAGAATTCCATAC
>CAZBFC010000006.1:0-1972 GCA_964491095.1 uncultured archaeon
CTGTCGGCTATCCTGTAGATCTTCTTGGCCCTCTTACTCGCTATGAAGTTGCCCATCGTGGCCCTCTTCTCCGTAGCCAGGACTACTCCGTCCTTGCAAACTAGGCCTACTGTTGTCGTTCCCTTATACACCATATCCTGCATCATAATATTCACCATAAGAAAAGCCGTTACTGGCTTTAAGGCATTAGACAGAACAACTTTTAAAGGTTTCGATCTGTAAAAAAAATTAAGTTAACCTTCAGCAAGTTCGGCAAACCACTTCTTAAGTATCTCAAACTGCTGGTGGGTGTTTACTATGTTCGTTTCCATCGGACTCTTGAAGAAGAAGCCCATCTCCTTGACAACTCCGCCTATACCCTTCTTCTTAGCAAATAGCAGGAATCTCGCTATGTCCAGGATCAGCGGTGCGGCAACTATCGCATCGATCCCATCCCAGATGAAGTAGAACTTCATCTTTGTGCCAAGGAATCCCTCGAAGTGTATGAAGTCAAATGCAGTCTTGTTGTCAACCAAGCTTGGGAAGTATTCGATCTCTGTTATGCTGTACGGTGCATAGCCGAGCATCTTCTCAAGAACCCTGTCCTTGCTGATGACCTTGCTCTCCTTGTTCTCTCTGTGACTTAATACCTTCCCATCGAAGTCTCCAAGTATGTTGTAGCTCATCCAACCAAGTATCTTGAGGTTTCTGTATGCGAACATCGGAGCCAGTGTTGTCTTAACTAGAGTTTCTCCAGTCTTACCGTCGTTTCCAGCATGTGGGACTCCCTTCTTCTCTGCAAGCTCCTTCAACGCTGGGATGCTTGAACCGGCACTTGGGGTGAAGTTTCCATATGGCAGCCCAAGCTTTAAAGCTGCGTAGGCGTACAGCATGCTTGCACTCGCGTATTCCTTCTTATCCTCGTCGATCATCGTTTCAAATCCTTCCAGACTGCCATGGTACTCCTCATTGTAATTCGGCAGCGGTTCTGTTGAAGCTACGTTTATCACGACCGTCTCATCGTCTGCAAAGCTTCTCATGTCCTTCTCGATCCTATCGACGATCTCCCTCAACGTTAGACCCTCATCCTCAAGTGTTTCGATCCTTCCGAGCTCCTTTATTCCCTCTCCGCAGTTCAAAGCTGTTCCCTTGCAAGCCTTTATCTTCTTAAGCTCATCAGCCACGCTGTCGAGTATGTGCCTTTCGAAATGTCTGTTCATCTCCCAATGCTCCAAGGCGGCATCATACGCTGTGGGCAGTGGTCTTATGTCATGCCCACCGAATTCGAACTTCAGAGGAACGTACTCTGATAGCTTGCTGAAGCACGGTAACTCTGAAACTAGACCAGTCTTACTGATTATTCCCTTTTCCAATGCCTTTGCTCCTACCATTGCGGTTGTGGATACGATTCCATAAGCCCCTATCAACCATACCTTCATCCAAAATCACCCCCAAAGGAAATGTTAAAAATCCAATAAACAATGGATCAACTCCCAACTTTTTACAATTAGACGGTTTAAAAATTTTTCCGAGTTTAAATTTTATTTATTCAGTTTATTAACTTCCATCTTGTTCCCTTTGGTGTATCTATGAGCAAATAACCCATTTCTCTGAATTTATTCCTTATAGCATCGGCTTTTTCGAAATTCCTCTCCTTTCTTGCAATTTCTCTTTCCCTGATCAATTCGGCCAAGGCTTGAGGTAGTACTGGAATTCTTTGATATCTCTCGAATATACCGAGAATCCAGCAAAGTTGCTTGAACTTATCGAAGCATAATTCTAGTTCATCCAAACTCATATCGCTGACATTTTTATTTATAAATGTTGAGAATTCATGTAAAACAGCTAAAGCCTTTGGTGTGTTCATGTCATCATCCAAAGCTTCGATGAAGCTCTGGAAATAGTCGTTGATCTTAGTCTGACAGTTGATCGGATTCCTGTTCTCTCCGAACTTTTTTAAGGCTGCAATTTCCATGTCCAAAAGCTCTAGCGA
>CAZBFC010000007.1:0-6383 GCA_964491095.1 uncultured archaeon
AAACGAGCGAATTTTACAAGATGGACGAGTATCTGTTCGGCGATAAGAGGTTCGATCTAAGGAGAATATCCAAAAAGGAGTTAATATTCATTTGGACGGAAAAAGAGTACAGAAATCTAGTTAGAGCTTACGAAGCTGGGGTAAGTGTTCCGAGACCGATCACTTATTTCAAAAACATAATTTTGATGGAGTTCATCGGTGAGGATGAAAAACCAGCCCCTACACTCGTAGACTTAGGGTTGGAGCTTAAGGAGATCGTAGATGTTGAAAGGCTGTTTGATGAGATATTGGATAACATGAAAAAACTTTATCGGAAGGCTGAGCTCGTTCATGCGGATTTGAGTGAGTATAACATCATGCTATTCAAAGAGAAGGCGTACTTCATAGACATGGGTCAGAGCGTTCTGATCGATCATCCGATGGCGATGAGTTATCTCGATAGAGACATAAAAAATGTCTTAAGGTTCTTCAGGAAGTTTGGGATAAAGAGAGACCCCGAGGAGATTAAGGCTGAAATTGTGGGATAATCCTTTTTTACTGTATAATTTGCGCATATAGCTTGCAAGGCTTAACAGCCTTGCATTTAAATAAGATATATTTGGCTTGGCAGATAGCTTGGTTTGTGATAGAGTGGGTATACGAAAACATGCGTTTGGTGAGGATCGCTTGCAAAGAAGTTGGCAAGGATCTATACGGCTACAAAGTTGCGATAGCGTTTCCTTTGGAATACAAGACGGCTGTACTCATAAAGGAGTTATCGAACTACTGCGATATAATGGTTACACCTTTCAGTCTGGGTACGACCAAGGCCAAAGCCGTAGAATGGCTGAAGGAGAACGGTATCAAGGTATACGACATCGACGATGCACTTAAGGCCGATTACTATTTGGACTGTGCGGCAACCCTGATCAAGAGAGCATCCGATAAGGGGCTTTTGGATGATGTGAAGGGCGTTATAGAGCTAACTAGAAGTGGAGTTGATATTTTAAGAACTATTAGCGTTCGCAAAGCGATAGTTGTTGACGATTCGGTCGTAAAGGGTATCGGAGAGAACACGTATGGAACGGGCATCGGTTTACTGGATGGACTTCTGCGGTTGAACATAAATCTCATTGGCAAGACTGTCGTAATCGTTGGATTTGGCAGGGTTGGGAGGGGCTGTGCTCACGTTTTGAGAAACTTCTGTAGAGTTATAGTTGTCGAGATCGATCCCGTTAAAGCCATGGAGGCTGTTTATATGGGTTACGAGGTTATGGAGCTGGATAAAGCCCTAAGATTGGCAGATATAGTTGTAACGTGCACAGGAAGGAAGGGCGTAATATCGTCCGAATCGTTTGAGTACGTAAAAAATGGTTGTATACTATGTAACATGGGTGCTTTTAGGGATGAGATAGACCTTGAATCATTGGAGAAAGATGGATGGAAAGTTGAAGACTTCGGTTTCGTTAAGAAGTTTCAGAAGGGTGATAAGTTCTTCTACATCGTAGCCGATGGTGAGGCCGTAAATCTGGCGTTAGGCAATGGGACACCGATAGAGATTATGGATAGAACCTTTACTACGGTCGTCTATGCCCTACAGTATCTTATAACCCACGATTTTTCGGGCATAGTTCCACTACCAAGGGAGATCGATGTGAAGGTTGCAAGACTGATTCTTAAGACTTAGAGATGACTTTTGCTACTCGATTCAACGAATTTACGTAATTTTTGAATAACTTTTGGATTTCGTTCGAGAATTTGCTCAATTCGTGTCTGAAAATCTTGATTTCGAGTATCGATGAAAAGGGCATCACGTGCCACGAAGTGAAGTAGGAGTGAACGAAGAAGCTATATTCGCTGTAAAATCTGTAAAGATCGGTTGAAAACGTGTAGTCTATGAATTCGAGAACGAACCTGTTTGAAGGGAAGGGTATTATAATCTCAGATGGTAAACTCGTTTTTAGCTTGTTTAAGATGTCATTAACAACATCTTTGCCTAAATTTAAATTATTTAGGATTCTTTGGAGATCACTTTTGGCAATATTTAATATATTAACCGATTCTAGAATTGGCAGTAGTCCCTTAAAGTTTTGATCTATCTTCGATGCATCCTTGCTGAATAGAGCTATGAACGATAGATAAGACAAGTTTCCAAGAATGATTTTTACGATTTCATCTTTTAGATCTTTTTCATACTTCAATTGTTTGAGTCCTCTGAGATAATCTTTTTTAAGCTTATCTTCCGCTTGTTTCAGATCGTAGATGTTCGCGAATTTTGATCTCAAATCGTACCACTCCTTAGGTATGTCAGAATATGGACGGAACATCCAATACTCGTTCGTGATCAACGATCTGAAGTAAAGGATATCGTCGAAAATAACCCATGCGAGGTTTTCCACGATCTTTCTCATCTCTCTGTAACAAGCTGGAAATGTCCCACGATTTGCGAGGTCTTTCAAAGCGTCCAACGTCGATATAAGTGCGGGAATATACCGGAGTGTGAATGATAAGATTATCCGATCTCTTCTCCTCCCAACTATCGCTTTTCTAACGTTCACGAGTCTGCTTCGAATCTTTTTACCGATCAAATCTAAATAGTTGCTTAAACTACAGATAGCACGATTAATTTCAGCTAAGTCATGGTGTGCAATATGCTTGACTTCCTCTTGAACGTTCGACAACTCATCCTTGATCTTACCCTCACTTTCGGTTAAGATTGGATATAACGCATGTTTACAGTTCGTTATATAGCGATATTTCTTCCAAAGCTCTATCTTCTCGTTTTTGGGGTAATCTTCTATAAAATCCAAAAATTTTCTCCAGTTGATATTCAGTTTGATTCGATATTTCCTTTCACGATAATAATCTAAATATCTAAGCAATGAAAACGATAACCAATCGATGTTTGTACCGAATAGGTGTTCCAACTCATCATGCAACATACGATTGTAGTAATTCGTAAGCTCTGTAGCCTTCTCGTAGAATTCTTCCATATTCTGGCAACTTCTGTCGAGATACATCAACTCGCCAATATAGTCATATATCAAGTCGATTGGAAAATCGACGTAGATCATCGATGACACCTTATGTGCAATCTTGAAGAATTTCAAATCTTTAACGTAAAATATTCCAAATGCTGGCCACCAATTCGAAATTTTTCCTCTTGCATACTTCAAAATTCTAGAAACGATTAGTTCGTTCAAACACCAGAGTCCACCTTTGAATTCGAGTTTCAATCGTTTCAGGGTATTTTCAACGCTCTTTTTAGTTAAATTTGGAATAACATCCAGTATTTGAGATAATTCAAAGCAATCTAATCCTTTATTGTGCAAATACCAAACGGCCCATGCTACGATTACAGATATATTGTCTCTAAAGCCACCTCTTTTCAGAAATCTAACGAATTCGTCAAATCTTTCGGTTCTGATAAATTTACCATTAACTTTTTCGATCAAACCAGCATCAACCAAATACGCTATAGTTTCCTTGACGACTTTTTGGACATCAAGCTTGTTGTATTCCTCAAATTTATTCAAGATATAATCTGAGATTTCATCCATCGTAAATTCCAATGCTTTGATTTTCACCCATCTGATGGCATCAAGAACCTCCCAATACGGATCAAAGACGATCTTCGGAGGTAACATTGCAAGGATACGATCGTAATTCATGGAAAATTTTAAGTTATGCACAAATAAAAAATTTATCCTATAAGCTTTCTAAGCTTTAAATCAGATTATTGACAACCAATTCCAAATAGTGGTCGTTAGAGGCAAATTCGTAGTGGAAGCCGTAATCATGATTGCAACTGATTGACTACTAAGAGAATTCCCCAAATCGTAAGAACGAAGGACACAATGTCTATTGCAAGTGTTACGATCTGTATGATAGGAAAGATTGCCGAAATGTTCATGGGTGTAAATGCTATTAAAATTGCTATCAAAAGCCAACCTACAAATTTCATAACTCCCGCCAGAGCTATCAGAACGAATCCCTTTATTCTGGTCTTCGTGTAAGCGTAAAACCAAGCGACTATAACTGCTATTCCAAATGCAAGTCCAAGGAATTTGAGGGCGTAGTCCAATGGGGTAGTCATTAAAAACGATCGATTTCGATCGATATTTGTCTTTCGATACAGTTAAAACAAGCATCGATGAATATCGTCTGAGGTGAAAAAATGGAGATAGAACTCGTCATCCCGGAGGACAGAATCGGCGTTTTAATAGGCAAGGAGGGCGAGGTTAAAGAGAGAATCGAGAAAGAAACCGGCTGTAAGCTCAAGATAAGCAGTAAGACAGGTGTAGTAAAAATTGAGTGCGAAGATCCCATCGGTTTCCTTAGGGCACAGGATGTGATAAAAGCCATAGCACACGGCTTCAATCCAGATGTAGCAATGAAACTCCTACAGGATGAGCTGATGGTTTTAGAAATAATAGATCTAACGGGCTACGTCTCTCCAAAGCATCTGGAGAGGGTGAAGGGTAGGATAATAGGCAAGGAGGGAAAGATGAGAAGGTTCATCGAGGATACCCTCGACGTGAACATATCTGTCTATGGCAAAACCGTGGCAATCATAGGAGATGCTGAAAGCGTAGCTGCTGCAAGAGAGGCCATACTGATGCTCGTCGAAGGTGCCCAACATTCAACAGTTCAGAGGTTTTTGGAGAGAAAGAGGAGAGAGATGAAACTAAGGAGCTTAGATTGGTTCTAACTCCTTTTCAATTTCGAGCACCTTCTCAAGCTTAGCCTTGGTTGTAGGCTTCTTTGGAACGGCCGTGCATTCCTTTGCAGGCTTGATCGACTCCTCGTAGGTTCCAATTTTTTTTGCAAGCTCCTCAACCTCAACCTTATCGAAACCTATGAGCGGACGGTAGATGGGTAGTCTGCAAGCTTCGTTTAAAACCATCAGGTTATCCAACGTTTGCGATGCAACCTGCCCCAAAGATTCACCCGTAACTATTCCTTTGGCTTTTTCATCCCTAGCTATCATCTCGGCTATCCTGTACATCCTCCTCTTGCACAGTATGCATGTGTAGCTTTCAAGCTTCCTTTCCTTCAAAATCTCCTTAAGCTTCTGCAGAAATTCACCGTGCTCAACTATTCTAAGCTCGAAATCCGGATCATACTCCCTCAGAACTTCAGCAACGGCTTTGGCTCTATTCAGTGTGGATTCATCCGTAAAGGGAGAGCAGTCGAAGTACACCGGAATTATCTCGCATCCTCTTTTCATCATGAGCCACGTTGCGACGGGAGAATCTATCCCGCCAGAGAACAGGGATACGAGTTTGCCCTCAACGCCTAAAGGAATTCCCCCAACCCCCTTTACCACCTCGCTAAAAACGTAGCAATCCTCATCTCTAATTTCGACATAAACGGTCATTTCGGGATCGTCTAGATCGACTTTGAGATGTGGAAAGTTCTTTAAAATTATCGCCCCAAGCTCAGCAGCTTTTTGCTGAGATGTAAAGTCGTGGGTACCGACCCTCTTAACCCTAACCGCAAAGGTCTTGGCGTTTTCGATTCCAATTCTTTTGCAAAAATCAACGATAAACCTATCCAATTCATCGAGCTTACAATGATAGCATTCCGAAAACGAAACTATCCCAAAAATCTTTTTGAGCTTCTCCTTAGCTCTATCATCGTCTGTAATAACCCAGATTCTCCCTCTATCCCTTCTTATCTTGCAGTCCAAAACCCTCTTTATATTTCGTATCAGTCTGTCCTCCCACCGCCTCCGGACCGACTCCGATTTCAAAAAGATCTCAGAGTATCTGACGAGGAAGAGCATAAAGGTAGTAGTCCAAACGAAATTTTATCTTTGTGCTTTTTAAATTCAAGATTGAGGACAAAAGTTTGTAGAATTCTAGAAATTTTAGAGGTATATGAGGGTTGCCAGCTTCGAAGGTTAAAATATGTCCAACAATTTTTAAAAACCAAAAATAATTTAAAATAAATATAAAATAGGAAGTTACTCGTATTTGGCAGCAAGCTTGATGTCTTCGACCTTTACCGTCTTTCTTCCGGCGTGCTTGGCAATCTCAACAGCCTTCTTCGCGATTTCCAACGCCTTCTCCTCTAAGATCTCTGCCATCTTTTCTACAGCTTCGGCACTAACTCTCTCGGCTCCCGCTTTTCTAATCAATCTGTCGATAGGGGCAAGTGGCAACTCAGACATATACTCCACCTCCAACCTATCTTTTTGCACAAGGAGTATATAAATTTTTATCTCAAGCCAACCCCAACACCACACAACCTGAACCCAAAATCGATGGGGTCTGGTGGTAATAGGGAGAGTTTCGTCGGATCAATATTATAGGAAAATAAAAAAATAAATAAAATTGGAGTCGAGGCTGTTGATAATCACAAGCCCAAGACATCATTCATTCCATATATACCCGGCTTAT
>CAZBFC010000008.1:0-5625 GCA_964491095.1 uncultured archaeon
GAAGAGGCTGGAGAGGAGGTATTCGTAGCTGTAAGAAGCTCAGCAACTGCTGAAGACTTGCCCGGAGCAAGCTTCGCCGGACAGCAGGAGACCTATCTGAACGTCAGGGGAGAGGATGACGTTGTTGAAAAGGTCAAGAAGTGCTGGAGCTCCCTCTACACGCCAAGAGCGATCTACTACAGGGTTCAGAAGGGATTTAAGCATGAGGATGTCAGCATAGCCGTCGTAGTGCAAAAGATGGTCAATTCTGAGAAATCTGGAGTTATGTTTACATCCCATCCGGTAACCGGTGATAAGATCGCGATAATTGAAGCAGTTTGGGGGCTTGGTGAGGCTATAGTCAGTGGTATGGTCACTCCAGATCACTACTAATACGACAGAACTCAGAGGAAGTTGATCGTGGTTAACATCGCAGAAAAGAAGCTTATGATCACCAGGCAGGATTCCAAGACTGTTAAGGTTGAACTCGATGAGGAGAAGGCAAAGGCTAGGGTGCTTGACGATAAAGAGATAGAAGAGCTCGTTAAGCTTGGAGAGATCATCGAAGATCATTACGGAACTCCGCAGGATGTTGAGTGGGCGATAGAAAGGGGAAAGGTATACATCGTTCAGTCGAGACCGATCACAACCATTAGAGAGGAGAAGAAGGAAGAGGTAGAGATCGAGGAGGGTAAGATACTGGTGAAGGGGTTGGGTGCATCACCGGGCATTGGAGTTGGAAGGGTTAAGATCGTTCTAAGCCCCGATGAGATCTCGAAGGTTGAGGAGGGAGATGTGCTGGTTACGACGATGACAACGCCGGACATGGTTCCGGCGATGAGAAAAGCCTCAGCCATAGTCACCGACGAAGGTGGACTTACATGTCATGCCGCCATCGTATCGAGAGAACTCGGTGTACCGGCTGTTGTTGGTACCGAAAAGGCAACTAAGGTTTTGAAGGATGGAATGCTCGTAACTGTGGATGGTGACAAGGGTGTAGTTTATGCTGGAGCTCTCAAGGAGAAGAAGAGAGAAGAATTACCGACCGTTATGGCTCAGGCTCCTATCATAACGGCTACAGAGGTTAAGGTGAACATATCCATTCCAGATGCTGCTGAGAAGGTTGCAGCAACTGGTGCTGACGGGGTGGGACTGTTCAGGATTGAACACATGGTTCTTGGCCTGAAGAAGCACCCCATGAAGTACATCAAGGATGGAGAGATAGAGGAATACATAAACGAGCTTTACAAGGGAATGAAGAAGGTTGTAAAGGCGTTCTATCCAAAGCCTGTTTGGATAAGAACGCTGGATGCTCCGACCGACGAATTCAGGGCCATGGAGGGAGGTGAGGATGAGCCAATCGAAGCAAATCCGATGCTTGGATTCAGAGGGATAAGGAGAGATCTGAAGGAGGAAGAACACTTCAGAGCTGAGATCAGAGCTATAAAGAAGCTTGTCGATGAGGGTTACACGAACATAGGAATAATGCTACCGCTCGTGACTTCGCCCGAAGAGGTCAGAAGGGCCAAGCAGATAATGATCGAAGAGGGACTTCCGTTAGATAAGATAGAGTTCGGAATAATGGTCGAAACGCCAGCGGCTGCTTTGATCATCGAAGATATCATAAAAGAGGGAATAGACTTCATAAGCCTTGGAACGAACGATCTGACACAGTACACCCTGGCAGTGGACAGAAACAACGAGAACGTTGCGTACCTTTACGACGAGACCCATCCGGCTGTGATGAAGCTCATCGAAAGGGTCATAAAGATATGCAAGAAGCACGGGGTTAAGACTTCGATATGCGGACAGGCTGGTAGCTATCCGCACGTTGTTGAGAAACTCGTTAAGATGGGAATTGACAGTGTCTCAGCGAATCCTGATGCAGTCCAAAGGATAAGAGAAGTTGTTGCAAGAGTAGAGAAAAAGCTAATGCTCGACAAACTAAGAGAGAAGGAGCTTGAGAATATTCCTGAATAATTATTTTGTTATTTTTATAATAAATTCATAAATCTCATTTTCGGTCATGTTGTGCGGAATTATGTATATCATGTAGCTGTCGTTACACCAGAAGTAGTGAGTCTCGTTCTTGCCGGGAGGTTCGACGTAGTAAACGCTTAACCCATCGATGTTTTTACTCCTGACACCTTTCCATCCGAACTCCACCATCGATTTGGCCATCCTATCTGTCTCCTCCTTCGCAACACTCGAATTTGGATAAACTGTAACCCACACCGTAACGTACTTCGAATGGGGATTTGTTACGTTTAGGTAATGCATCATGGCTATATCTTTGACGAATCTGATCTTGCCGACATGCATCATCTTCACGAAGTTCAGAGCATTTTCTCCGGTTAGACATACGAACTTGGTTAGACCCATCACCTCATCCGGCGTTATGTTGGTAGCGTTCAGCTTAACTTCAACCTTCTGTTGCGAGCATCCGATCAAGATCAAAGCCAGCAGAATTAGTGCAAGTTTTCTCATCCACCGTAAATCCATAAGATAGTTAATAACACTTTTGAATTGATAGGGAGAGAACTAGATGAACCACAACTCCCACCAGCACAGACAATCCCAGATTTCTCCATCTCACGTACGATGCATATACAGCCATCAAAGCTAAAAGACTAACAAGTAACTTTTCAAATTCAACTGGAAACGATACGAGCGATGTAACGAACAGAGCGGAGATCAAGGCTGCCGATGAATAAGATAGAAGTTCGTCTAAGTTCTCGATTCTAAGTTTGAAACGTAACGGCAGAAATCTAGCCAAATAAGTTCCCAACGCAACCGATACTATTGCCAAGTAGTGCTCCAACATACCTTCACCCTCGAAACGACGATCGGACTTACGATTCCAGCTAGCAATATTCCAATCGACGTACATCCCATGAAATGAAAGAGCAGAGCGATGATTCCACCGACAACCGCAGCCAACGCATTGTAACCTTTGAAGTTTGGAATCAGAAGTATCAGGAATAGAGCCGTGAGTGAGAACGTTAGGGATGGTTTAAGCATTTCGTTTGAAAGCAGTATCGTACCTCCAGCCATTCCGATCAACGTTCCAAGGATCCAAGCCAAATAGGCTCCAACCTCTAGCCCCCAAATAAACCTCTCATCGTTTGCATTCAAGGATAAGGCAAAGACCTCGTCTGTCAGACCAAATGCAGTTACGAACGGTCTTTTTATTTTAAACCTCTGAGAAACTATGCAACCGTATATGATGTGTCTGAGATTCAAGGCTATCGGAATCAAAACGGCGCTTATGAACGAATCTGACATCAGAGCGATCAGTGCAAATTGACTTGCTCCAGCGAATATAAGTGCGGAAGCTAGAAGAGTTTCCATCTCGTTGAATCCCTTTGTCATCGCGGATATCGCGAACGTTATCGCAACTGGGAGGTAACCCATCGCTATTGGAGCACTGCTGATAAGCCCCCGCCTGAACAATTCTATCCCTCCCTTTTAAGAACGAAGATGTGAATTCCAGCATCCATTTCACTCATTCCATGCGTAGCATGAATCCTTTCATGATACAGCAGAGAGAATCCCATATCCTCGGCGAGTGATCTGAACATCGCAGGATAAGTTTTCACATTGATACTCTCGATCATCTCAATCAACTCCAAACGTTGAAAGATGTAGTAAGCAACAAGCGGATCGGTAACCCTAACCGAAGTTTTGCTTAGATCTTTATACAATCGATATGCATAGCCAAACGCCCTTTCAACCTCTCCAACCTCCGCAAGATAATGTATCTGTGGAAGGTTCGCCGATAGAAGATCAACCAATTTCCTTTCTTCGTCCGTTAAACTTGCCGGAATTTCAACCAACGTTTCGAGCATCAACCTCGTATGATGGACGACGGCATTTCTTAACCTCTCCAAGCGATCGTTGTAAGGTGATAGAAAGTCACCGGATACGATTAAAATTCCTCCGTCTCCAAGAGATTCCTCAGCTTTCTCCAGAACGGAGATATCAGAATTGAAGGATATCATCAGTGTATCCGATAGGTTTTCCTCCAAACTCGGCATCAATTCGTACAGCATTCTCGCCTGAGTTTGATCCCCTACGATTTCGGCTTGAATCTTATCGTTTTTAACGTACTTCCTAACGGCCGAAGCGACAAACAAGACTTGACGTGCATAACCGGGGCGAAGGATTTTCGGATTTACCAATCCTACCTTTGGAACCTTCGGGTACCCATGGATGAGTAGAACTTCGGAAGCTAAAACGCTCAAGAGGTTTGATTTGCAATCAACCACATTCTGTAGATACTTTAACTCACCATCCGACAAACTCCGCCTCCTTGCCAGCTTTAGAATCCTTACAGCATCCTTGTCTACATCTTTGGGAACACGTATTTCACGGAGGATGTTGAATACGTACATCTCTACGCGATCCTCACGTTCCACAAGCCAGAGTTTCAGATTCTTCATCTTAACTCGATTTAGAGTCTCCTTGAGTCTTCCCAAATCTTCCTCAGTGTAATCTCCGTAAAGCTCGATTTTGAACGCAAGAACTCCTGATAGTATCTCGTTTTTAAGCTTAATAAGCAACGATTCAAAATCCGTATCGCTTTTTGGAAAAGGTCTGGCCAAATCGCACCTAACGTCATCGACAGGATAGATTATCGTGACTATAGCTATAGCCCCTTCGTCGGTAGCTATGTATATGTGAGGAACGTCAGCCCTAAATTCAAATTCGTCCCCAGCCTTCAAAAGTTTGGGAGAGGATAAAGGCCCAGAGATCATGCTACCACTCACGACAAATATCTTTTCAACGACACCTTTCTGATGAGGCTCTGCCTTCCTAACACACATCGGTCCCAAAACCATCTTGTAAACCTCGACCTTCGGCTTCCCGATAGATCGTTCTATAAGTCGAACAGTCATACCAGATTCGTTTACCTCCATGAGCTCATCTGGCAACAGTTCTCCAAAAGGGACATTCAAAGCGTTGGCTATTGCCCATAGAGTTGATATTGTGGGGTTTATCTTCCCAGATTCTATTGCAGATAAAGTTGACTTTGAAATACCTGCAATCTCCGCAAGTTTAGATAATGAAAAACCCCTCCTCTTTCTCAATGTGGTTATCTTCCTTCCGATGGATGCAGACACATCTTTCATTATATTCAACTCCAATGGTGTCTTTGTTCATTATTTAGAACATGAATATATAAAAGTTACCGTTTGATTCAAAATTCGACATGATCAAACAGAAGGATAACTTCTTAAGCAAAGAGTCCATCGTGCTGATATGAAGAAGCTAATCGTTATGAGCGGGAAGGGTGGAGTCGGTAAGAGTACAGTTGCCGCTAACATCGCGTTTGCCCTTACCATGAAGGGTTATAAGGTTGGACTGCTCGACAGCGATTTGCATGGGCCTAGTATTCCGAAAATTTTGGGTTTGGAGGATGTTAAAGGTCTGGAAGTCGTTGAAGGAAAACTCAAACCGGCTGAAGTTGATGGGCTTAAGGTCGTTTCGATTCAATTTCTGCTACCTTCCAGAGATTCTCCAGTTGTTTGGAGAGGGCCGATGAAACACAAGTTCCTAGAACAGATATTTAAGGACGTTAACTGGGGTAAACTCGATTACCTTATCATCGACTGTCCCCCTGGAACGGGCGATGAGGTGATCAGT
>CAZBFC010000009.1:0-9095 GCA_964491095.1 uncultured archaeon
GGAA
Organism: uncultured archaeon; assembly: GCA_964491095.1. Lineage (GTDB taxonomy): Archaea > Halobacteriota > Archaeoglobi > Archaeoglobales > Archaeoglobaceae > WAKM01. The sequence continues at coordinate 5 of CAZBFC010000009.1, forward strand.
TGTACGCAATTCCAGCATGAAAACCTTCGTCTTTTACCTTTTGCAGAACATCCAGTCTATCCTTTGGTTTCGGTGCGTTGGGCTCGAACATCTTTGCAATGCCATCATCTAAGGTTGATAGAGAGACGGTTACCAAAACTCCAAAATTTAGCCTTTTCCTTAGATCATTCGGCAAAATCGCCGTTCCATCAATTTCCTTCAGGATATCCAGATCCCTCAGAATTAACGTGGACTTCGTTAGGCAATGAACGGGAAATTTAAATTTCGCAATCACTTCGAGACATCTTCTCGTTATTTCGTACCTCTCTTCAACGTACATCCAAGGTTCAGTCGCTGAACTTAGGGCTATGAATCCGTACTCTCTCCTTCTGGCTCTCTTCCACAACTCTTTTTCAAGTACGGTTGGAGCGTTAATCTTTGCAGCCAATCTCCCCTTGTTTCCATACTTACTTCCGTGGATGTAACAGTATATGCAGTTGAACTGACAGTACTGGTAGGGGTTCACGGAGTACTCGTCCAGAAACCACTTATCTCTCTTATGCCTATTAAGGATGGATTTAACATAGATCTCCTTGACGTTATTCATGCTGATGTTTATGAAAAATTGAAAATTCATAAAGCTTGTCAATTTTTTAGTATATCGTACGCCCTACGAATCCATTCTAAGGTAACCGATTAGGGAGAAATCTACGTTTTGCTTGCACGTGGTGATGCAGTTTTCTTTACTGTAGCTACGATATCATCGACTATCCAGTCGTCGATGTACCCTTGAGATGATACAATTGAATCCATCTTGGTAGATCTATAGAGTACGGGAATTACGATGGTCTTGTTGGTCAGCTTGCCATCTCTACTGATCACCATTTTTACGGTTGTATTTCCCGGAAAGTACCCACCACTCAAGATCTTCCACCTGACTATCGTGATGTTGTGATCTTCGGCGAAATCTAATACAGTTTTAAGCTCATCGATCGAATGTTTCTGCCTAACCCTCTCGGAAAACAGATCGTACAATTCGGTTAAGTTCCTTCCGTTAAAGTGTTTGACGAATTCCCCGATGTAGTATTCGGGGGTTGGAGGTGTCATCATCCCTGGAGGTGGTGTCACCGTCGCTTGCGGAGTGGGTGTCTGAATAAGTGAAACTTTCGAACTTTCCACGCATAAAGAACTAAAAACTGCGATCCATACAACCAAAACAACCACTAACCGTTTGTTCATGAGACGTCACCCACATCAACTATAGAATTTTTTAATGAAATATTTAATTTATTATTTGAATAAATTTTATTTATAATTATGATGTCGTCTATCTTGATCTTGGTTATAGATATCGCTCCCAGTTTAGAGCAGTTATACGATCGATCTACAACTGGTGAGCAACCGTTGGCAAACGTATCTCCGATAACGTAAACCCTATCTTTTCTGAAGATTACTCCCAAAGTACCGAGTTTCCAACCGTTCGAAGTTACGTTTATGAACGCAAGTTTAATGTCCATCGGTTTACATTCGTAGATGGAATACTCCACCTTGAAATGCTTATTATCGACATCCTTTGGCTCTCTTTTGTCATATATTTTTATCATTCTAATTTCTAAAGGTTTGACGTATTTATTAATAATTTTAATAAATTTGATATTTCCATCTTTTTCAAGTATAAACGTATCTGGATCTAGCGGAACTACGATGTTCCAGCTTACATTACGATAATTCGAAGCGATCTTGTAGTTTTCAGTGGTGACATCTCTAGTAACTACGATTTTCTCAACTTTAGCCGGAAAGATAAGAAAACCCAACGTCATCACCGAGATAACGACCAGTACAATAGTAGGCTTAATAACGGACATGTAATCTAACCTCCTTTTTATTTCTGAGAAAATTCTATAAATATCTTCTGACCATATGTTTAGAATAATATGATTAGTAAAATATTATTGAAATTATAATATTACTTTTGCAATATTGTTGCAATATCGTTGAGCAGGTTCGGTAACGCTGATCAGTTAGTTTGATTAACTCCAGATAGAATCCAAGGATGAACCCCGCCAGTAAGGGATAAGTATTTTCAAGCGAAATAACTGTTATGAGCTTTAGTGATCTGGTTGTTAGGCACTGTAACGAAATTGTGGATTACTTAAAGATCCTTCCTAAAGTCCTAGAATCACAGAGAGGTAAATTTGAGAGGTTTTTGGAGTTGATAAAAGGTGCTAAATCGATTCATGTTTATGGAGTTGGTAGAAGTGGAGCGGTTGCCCTATGCTTTGCCATAAGACTTAAGCATTTCGAGAAGATAATCGGTAGCAAGGTTTGGTGGATTGGTGATGAGGTCAGGGAGAAGATAGAAAGAGGAGATGTTCTGATCGCATTCTCAGGTTCTGGTGAAACTGCTGAAGTTTTGGTTGTGGCCGAAAGGGCTAGGGATGCCGGAGCAAGGATAATCTCCGTAACGTCTTTTGAAAACTCCTCGCTTGCGAAGCTGTCAGATCTGGTAATTTTTATCCCCGGTGGGCTTGAGAAGGGAAGGGGTTGGAAGTATCTGGAGGCCCAGCTCAAGCCAAAGGCTTTTTACGGTGGTGGTGAGTTTGAGCTTCTGTCTTACGTCTTTCAGGAGGTAATGATAAACGCGATAGGGGAGTACTTCGGAATTCCCAAGGAGGTAGTGATAAGAGAACATGAGAGAGATTCGATTAAGCATTAATTGGTTAAGCAGTTGAAACTGTGAATGATTAAAGTTCATCTCAAGTCTTTCATCGTTATCACCTTCCCAACACCGACGTTTATGTATCTATCACCATACTCCTCTTTGAACAGTTTCCTTGCCAAATCGCCGGAGCAATGACATGGAGCAACGTATTTAACACCCAAACTCTTTAAATCTGAGACTATCTTTTTTACTCTTTTCTCATCGTAGCCCAATAGGTGAAAACCTCCCACCACCAGAAGTACATTATCCTTCAGCAGTTCCTTGGCTTTCTTTACTATCTCAACTATGCCGGGATGGGCACATCCGGTTACGATTATAAGCCCCCTTTCGGTTCGAATTATCAGGGACTGCTCCTTTATCCAGAACCCCATCTCACCCGTCGAATAGATACCATCGAATATCCTTAAAGGTTCGTTAACATCGACGATCTTCGCACCGTACCTCCTTACCTTCTCTTTAAACTCCTCAGGGAACGACTTGGGAAGGTATACGGTTGCGTTGTGATTTACCTCAAGGAACTTCAAAAGCCCACCCACATGATCGCTGTGAATGTGCGAAAGTACGATGGTATCTATTTCCTTCGGATCTATGTTCAGCTTCCTCATGTTTTCCAGCAGTATCGTTCCGTTTCCTCCCGTGTCAAATAGTATCGTCTTTCCACATCTTATAACGCATGAGAATCCCCATGCTGTTTTTAGCCCCTCTTTATACGGGTTGTTATCGTAAACTATGAATATGCTCACATCCTTAGCCGATTCGTTTCCCAATCCTTTTTCCTTACCTTCATGCATGAGAGCGAGGGCCAGCGCAATTACCGTAAGCGTTGCTAAAATCAACGACTTTTTCATATTTTAAATTCTTCTGACAGAATCTTAACCGTTGCTCACGGAACGGAGGACATCCATGAGTATATAATTATTATAATTGGTATGAGTTAACTATCTGGAACTGGGAAATTTAATAAAGGTTGCTTGAGAAGTTTATATTGATGGCAACGATCGTTATCCCCCGTTACTTTGGAACGTTTCGTGAGTTGGATAGGTTTCATGTTAGGATAGCTGGGGAACCCGTAATTATTCCGGCAGATCCGGAAAGCGATTTAATCATGATTTACGATGTTATCGAAGGTGAAAAGTTACCAAAGAGTATGAAGGCTGTAAGATTGGTCGAAATAAACGAGGTGGATAAATCTCAGGCAATTTTCTATGAAAAAATTTATATTAAAAACAATAAGTTGATAAAGGTCCTGAGAAGTTCCGGTTCTGGAGAAAGGGTGGAGGTAGAAGAGCTGAATTTTGCAAACCTAACGAAGGTTGAAGGGAAGCCGATCATAGTTCCTCTGCCAACCAGAAAGAAGTACAGGTTTGCAATCTTTGAGGTGGTTAACGTCTCCGATGAAGATTTGAGGGAGGACGTTTGGAAGGATATGAAGACATTCATACCTGTAGAAAGATGGTGGTTCAACGATTAACGGTAGTTCGTTGAGCTTACGTTCGATCGCTTTAATAATATAAAAGTTATGATTGCTTTCGTTGACCGTGTAATTTCTCAAATCTGATTTCTACACTCCGCATTGGAGACATGAGCCAATGTAAGGGGTAAAACTTTAGATCAGAGCCATATAATATAATGATATGGTTACGTTCATGAAGGATAAAAAACGCATATGCACCAACCCGTTCCCGTGCATGCATAAAGAGAACTCGGAATGTAGATTGTACAAGTCTACCGAGGGTCTATTTTACTGTCCTTGGTTGAGCTGACTCATTCATACCTTAAAGCCTCAATCGGCTCAAGCTTGCTCGCCTTCCACGCTGGATACAAAGCGCTAATCAGGGCAGTGAGTATTCCAAACGATATTCCAAGTACAACATACAGGATCGAGGATGGAACAAAAACGTACTTTGCAGTCTTCAATATGAGCATGTCTATCGAGTAACCACCTAGGAAGCTCAAAACTCCGCCTATTACACTTCCGATCACACCTAGAATCAACGCCTCGGTTAAGAACAGCTTCAGTATGGTCTCTCTGTGAGCTCCGATAGCTCTCATCAATCCTATCTCCTTCGTTCTCTCTAACGTAGACATCAGCATTATGTTGAGAATGCTTATCCCGGCAACGAGCAGAGAAACTCCAGCGATCGCCATCAAAAACAGGGTCATCTTTCCGAATACCTCCTTTATCCTTTCTATGATCATCCTCATCTCGAAGACCGAAACCTTGCTCTCCTTCCTATTGATTACCTTATCCACAGCCTCCTTGAACGCATCGATCTTGTCGATGTCCTCGATCTTAACTATGACCATCGAGTAGTCCTTATCGAATATCCTGTCGAAATCTCTAATCGGTAAGATTACGGCGTAATTCGGGTTTATGTCAAATCTGGCCTCCTCCTTAATGATCCCGCTCACTCTAAACTCCTTTTCTGCTACCGTGATCTTACTTCCCACCCTAAGTCTGAAGAACTCGGCGATCTTGCTACCCACAAGGCAACCCTTGTATGTTCCCTTTTCAAGTTCGAAAAGCTCCTTAGTTTTTTTGACATCCATTCCGTATACCGTAGCATACGTCCTCTTCCCCTTATGCTCAACAACTGCGGATTCACTTTTAACCGGAACGACCAACTCCGTAAACGGAAGATTCTCTATCTTCTTCACGGTTCTGGCATCTATCGATGTGTAGCCGTGGGTGTAATCTGGAGTTACTATTACCTCGTTTGCCAAATCCTTGAAGTTCTCCAGGATAACAGCCTTTAGGCTCTCTCCGAATATACCTATGGAACTTATAGCCATAACACCTATTACTATCCCGATTATCGCAAGGATACTCCTGACCTTTATCCTCGCAAGGTTCCTCAAGGCCAGCTCAATCAGCATTCACGATCCTCCCATCCCTGATCTTGATAACCCTGTCAGCGTAAACAGAAAGTGAAGGATCGTGGGTTACGAGAACAACAGTAACTTCCTTTTCTACGTTCAGTCTCTTTATTATGTCCATAACTACCTTTCCGCTCTTCGTATCCAGATTTCCCGTTGGCTCGTCGCAGAGCAGAATCGATGGCTCATTTGCCAACGCTCTAGCTATCGCCACCCTCTGCTGCTCACCTCCGCTGAGCTCATTCGGTTTTCTGTCCTTCTTATCTCCCAAACCGACGATTTCTAGTAACTCTTCGGCCCTTTTCAATCTCTTTGCTTTTGGAACACCCTTGAAGACCATGGGGAGTTCCACGTTTTCCAAAGCTGTAAGCGTGGGGATCAGGTAGTACTGCTGGAATATAAAGCCGATGGTGTTCCTTCTAAGCTCTGTAAGCTCCCTATCGCTGAGCTTTGAGGTATCCAAACCGTTTATTATAACCTTCCCACTTGTAGGCTTGTCGAGACAGCCTATCAGATACAGCAACGTGGATTTCCCACTTCCAGATGGGCCCATTATCGCGACGAACTCACCATCTTCAATCCTCAGGCTTACCCCATTCAGCGCAACTACCTCGTGTATCCCGATTCTATACTTCTTTACGACATCTACCAGCTCTATCATCTTCTCCTCTTCCAGGCCAGTACAACCACAATCAATACGACAAAGAGCGTGGAGATGGCGATAGCCAGCGGGAGTATATCGTGCCTCTCCTCCTGTGTTACAATCTTGCCCTTTGGAACAGAAAGCTCAACCATTTTCTCAAATCTTTCTCCGATCTCGTTCGTCCAAGCGACTTTTAGTTCGATCTTGGTCAAGTTGGACGGAACTACAAGTTCAAAACTATCGAAATCTGAAGGGTCTAAGTAATCCAAATAGTAAGTCTTTCCATTCGCTGAGATAAGGATGTTGTAGGCTTTGCTTCTACCGTTGTTGCATATGTCTCCGGTGATTGTAATTCCTCCTATGCTCCTTTCGATCTCGATTCCACTGAATTGAAGGGTTGTTTCGTTCAAAACCCTAACGTTTACCGTCTTTCGTTCCGAATATTCGTTGTTGAACTCATCCAGAAACGTAACGCATATCGTCAGATTTTCAGTTCCGGCGGATTTTGGACACCACTTTAGCTTTACGACCTTCGTATCTCCAGCACTGATGATCGGAATTTCCATGGATTTCACAGAGAACTCTCCATCGCAGGCATTTATCTTGACGGAATATATTGGATCCTGTCTTAAATTTGAAATCTGAACATCTACGCCAATAACATCACCGATCAGTGCAATTGGATACTCCGGCGTTACGTTGATCAGAACACCTTTGCTTTTCCTATACTCAGCGTTTATCGTCTGAATCACTTCGTGGTAGTTTCTTCCGTTGTAGAATTCGATTTTGAACTTTAAAGGCATGGGTTTCTTTGGCTCGAACTTGAAGCTACCTGTACCGTCTTTAACGTATATGACCTTTGGATTGGCATCGAATAACGGGATAACGATAACGTTGCTTATGTCGAGTGGTGATGAAATCGTAAATCCTACCTCGTTTACCTCATCGAGCGTAAACGTCGTTCTATCCAAAACTATCTGTGGCATCCTATCCTCAACCCTGACAACGAAAGCCTGTCTTATGCTACCGTTTACGGTGTTTATGATCACTTCAACCGTAAACGTCCCGCTTTCCTTTGCCTTAATCGTGAACGGAAGCTCGTAGGATTGGATTAAACCAACGCTTGAGATAGAATCTGGCTGGATCTCTATCGAGGATGGATGATAAAACGTTATTCCGCTTACGTACGTCGGCTGAGGTAGGGAGATCGTCAGCTTACAATCCGCAACATCGTTAGGCAGGAGCGTGGAGGGGTAGATGTCAACCTTAACAACCTGAGCCGAGGCTAGAGGTATCGTCAGCAGGATAACGGCCATAGCAACGATAAGTTTCATTTGTATCCATTAGGACGTTTGATATATATACTTTTCATATGATCCGTTTTATGAACTTCGGCGGGACGTAATCGGTCGTATACACCTTGCCCTTCTTCCTAATCTTAAATCCCGATTTAATTAGACCCCTTGCATCCACAGCCAAAACCGCTGGCTTTGGATGGTGTCTCCTTCCCACTTCGATTGCATCCTCAATCGTCTCAGATAGATGGACTTCCCTCCTCTTCATCGGAAGCAAACCCTGCTTCAAGATCGATTGGACGTTGGCCGGATGTGTTCCATGGTATAAAACCGGTGGAATTTCGGAGCTTTCACTCCAATCAACCTTAACGTTTATGCTATGCCCGTACTTGGCTCGAATCTTTCCGTTTTTGATCTCAAATCTCCCCTTAGGATCGAACTTGACTATAAGCTCGATCTCCCTCCTACCCACACCGTGTCTACTCTTAACCACCTCAGCCACCCTATCCAAGTCTGCCCATCCCTCCTCATCGACTTCAATTCCAAACGAGTGTGGAAAATGTCTGAGTAATCCACTTAAGAACTTGCTTACAAGCTCTCTCTTCCTACCATCGAGCAGGATCCTACCCTTTCCACACTTACAGCTTCCTTCAAATTCCCCACAGTTATCGCAGATTCCAAGTGGTTTCATCGGATAAAATTGAAGAGATCAGCTTAAACGTTTTCTGAATGCTAACGAACCGATTGAAAGACCTAAGATTCCGATCGTTAACTCCATTCCAGGAATGCTCGGAACTTCGCTCTTTGCGTAAATTTCAGCGTTTAAAGCATCCGTTCCCGTTAGATGCCACTCAGCTTTATTTTCTTTAACGACATTTGCATTGGAATCGATTATCTTTCCGGGCATCTCTAGGTAGTAGTCAAGCCTTAGAGTTCCAAGAAAAGCTTTGCTCATATTATCCGATTCGTTCGACTTGAATGACAGGTCTCTGAATATCAGATACTTTCCTTCCTTAGAGATCTTTATCCTCGAATTTGGTTGAGGAACGGCGTTCTTAGCTTCAACTATTATCGTTACCTGATCCTTTTCCCATCTCTCATCGTAGCTTATCTCTCCCTTAAGCATCTTGCTGAAGTTCGCGATCATGTAATCCCTGACCGACGAATATCCTTGATTTTTTGCATACTCCTTTAATCCAGTATAAAACAGAGAATTGATGGTCATCTCCACTCTATACTTTTCTATCACACCATCCCTGTTCACTTTCGTATAAACTTTCGTCGATATGCAACCACACAGCAGTATAGACAGAGATATCAATCCAATTAAAATATATCTTGACTTCATTAAGATTTAATTTTTTTAGATCTTTTAAAAACTTTTCTATTTACCTTCGAGCGGCAAACGATTTTAACTCGAAGATAGAAGTTATGGAGCCGATGATGACGTTTGCACATTCTGAACTATGATGAACCTCCACGGTTCTGAGGCTGATGATAAACTAGTTTCATGTTCTCTTATAGAATTCGAAACTTTTGCCGTTTACCAAGTGGAGGGTGTAAGTTCGGTAAATT
>CAZBFC010000010.1:0-6501 GCA_964491095.1 uncultured archaeon
TCCTCTCCTTTGCCAAGCTGGTGTCTTTGCAGGATTTATTCCTCTTGCATGGAGTATATCATGAAGTTCTGGACTCTTCTTACCTTCCAAAAACTTTTGGACTTTCCTTCGATCTCCAATCTCTTTAAGCAAAGTATAGAAGGCGTAGCTGTTTAGATGATTCCTCCAGGCCTCATTCTGCCTCCAGGATAGATACTCCCAAACTTCATCCAAACTCGCAAAGATCACTCTAGAATCAAAGCTGACGGGAAATCCAAGCTTCAAGGAAACCCTCGAAGCAAACTCTGAAGCTACGATGGAGTTTATCTTCTCAAGCCTACAGCCAAAGACATCTCTCATCAAAAAATTTGCTTCATCACTAAATGTATATACAAAAGCGGCATTGAACTCTCTCATTATCTCCTTACAGCTTTCAACCATCACCTTCGCAAACCTTAAATCGTAGGGTTTTTCAAAATCCTCCAAAACTTTTGAAAAATTCCTTCCATCAAGACGGATCAAAAAAATGTTCGGTATAAGAAGTTTTGAGTACAACTCACGAGCTTTCCAGTTCTTTCTCTTCCTCATGTCTCTTCCTTCTCTTAAAAACATCCTTGACTATCACTATATCTCCGACGGACTTTACCAGTCTGTATGGTAGAATTATTCCCGGTGCTTTGGAATCGATTATAGCTCTGTTGAATTCTGCTAGAGCCAATCCCCTTATCTGTCTTCTCTCCAAGTCGATTACGACATCACTAACGACACCGATGTACCTCCCTTCGTCTGTATAGACCCTCAAGCCGAAGAGAGTCGAAATTTCGCCAATCATTAAACAGATCGTGATGCAATAAATATATATCTCTTGTCCTATCAGCGATAACTTAAAATATCGTGATGAAGGCATGACAAAGTCCGTAGGAGGCGTAGGCCGTTGGGACTACGGGGTGATAACAGATGTTAGTTGAAAAAGAGAGACTCGTTGAAGCAATAAGTGAAGCGATTCAGAAAGCCAAGCCGAGGAAGTTCCTTGAAACGGTTGAGATTGCTGTAAACCTAAAGAACGTTGACATGCGAAGGCCAGAAAACAGAATAGATGCCATAGTCATGCTACCCCATGGCTTGGGAAAGCCCAGAAAGGTTGGTGTGTTTGCAAGAGGAGAAACGGCTTTAAAGGCTAAAGATGCCGGGGCAGATATAGTTCTTAGCCCGGAGGATATAGACGAGCTTGCAAAGAACAAGAGGCAGGCGAAGAAACTTGCCAAGCAGATAGACTTCTTCATAGCAGAGGCTACGTTGATGCCGGAGATAGGTAGGAAGCTGGGACCAATCTTAGGCCCGAGAGGTAAGATGCCACAGCCAATACCACCTCTGGCAGATCCAAAGCCGTTCATAGACAGACTCAAGAAGTCCGTGAAGATTAGGACGAGAGATAAACCAACGTTTCATGCACCTATCGGCAAAAGGGACATGGATCCGGAGAAGTTGGCCGAAAATGCGCTCGAAATTCTCAAGGTGGTAGAGAATAAATATGAAAATGCGATTCAGAACATAAAGTCCATATACGTTAAAACTACGATGGGTCCTGCTGTGAGGGTGATTTAAAATGGCGGCCATAAGAGGTGCTCCCCCCCAATGGAAGGTTCAGGTTGTTGAGGAGCTTAGGAGAATATTTACGAGTTATCCGGTGATAGCGATCGTTGGATTTAGGGGTGTTCCCTCATCACAGATGCAAAGGATCAGAAGAGAATTCAGAGGAAAGGCACTGATAAAGGTTGTCAAGAATACTTTGCTTGAAAAGGCCATAGATGCGTTAGGAGGAGACTTTGAAAAACTGAAGGAATTCATATACGATCAGACCGCAATAGTTGCGACAGATATAAATCCGTTCAAGCTCTACAAGATGCTTGAGGAAACCAAGGTGCCATCACCGCTTAAGCCGGGACAGGTTTCGCCTGTGGATGTCGTTGTTGAGAAGGGACCAACCCCGTTTCCACCTGGCCCAATAATCGGTGAACTGCAAGCAGCCGGACTTCCAGCGGCGATAGAGAGGGGTAAGATCGTGATCAAGGAAACGGTTACAGTTGTTAAGGCTGGTGAGGTCGTTAAGCCTGAAGTGGCGAGAGCGTTGGAGAAGCTCGACATCAAGCCGATAAAACTCGGCTTGGATGTGAGGGCCATATACGATAGGGGCGTAATTCTGACACCAGATGTTCTTGCGATCGATGAGGAAGCCATTAAGGGTCAGATCGTAGAGGCCTATCAGAAGGCCTTAAACTTGGCTATCAACGCGGCTTACGTAACGAAGGAGACGGCGGAGATCCTCATAATGAAGGCTGTGATCGAGGCAAAGAACTTGGCCATAAACGCTGGAATATTCGAGAAGGATGTTATGCCAGAGATCTTAGCAAAGGCTTATTCGGAGATGCTTGCTTTGGCTTCACACTTGCCGGATGATGCTCTTGATGAGGATCTTAGGGGTAGGTTGTCAGGTCTGAAGGTTGCCGAAGTTAAGAAGGTAGAGGAGAAGAAAGAGGAAGAGGAGAAGAAGGAAGAAGAGGAAGAGAAGAAAGAGGAGGAGGAAGAGGAAGCGGCTTTGGAAGGTTTGGGTGCCTTATTTGGTTGATGGGAGGTGATGGGTATGGAGTATGTGTATGCGGCTCTACTGTTGCATGCTGCTGGAAAGGAGATAAATGAGGAAAACGTCAAAGCTGTACTCAGCGCAGCTGGAATTGAGGTAGATGAGGCCAGGGTTAAGGCACTTGTAGCTGCTTTGGAGGGAATCGACATAGACGAGGCGATATCGAAGGCTGCAATTCCTGCTGTAGCTGCCCCAGCTGCTCCAGCTGCAGCTGAAGCAGCGGCAGAGGCTGGCGAGGAGAAGAAGGAAGAAGAAAAGAAAGAAGAAGAGGAAGAGAAGGCAGAAGAGGAAGCTCTGGAGGGACTTGGAGCACTGTTCGGTTAAACATTTTTTACATTTTTCAACTATATTTTATTATCACAATAAATTATTTTTAGTTTTTATCATTTTCATTATATAGATTCTTTCAATTCATTTTAACTTGGTGGTATCGTGGGTGATCCGTAACATCATCTTTGAAAAAGCCTCAGACTCTCCCCTATCATCATAATTCAGATCGCCCATCAGTCATCATCGGCATTGAGTATTACTACCGTTCACTTAAAAATGTTACCTCAAAAATTCTAACGTTGCCGTCGTCGTATATCTTCTTGAATCTTTCAAATTTTTCCAAAGATCCCAATCCATAATACTTTTTCTCTAAATATCCAATATAAATATACTTTACTTTATATTTTTTCAGTAAATCAATAACTGCATTCATATCTGTTGCAGTGTAAATTCTGTTGACATCTCGCCATCTCTCGTAAATGGTTGGAATGGTTGTCTTATTGAAGTACCTCCAAAAGAGTTCGTGACCATTTCTTGCGATGACACTTTGCAATCCCGTAAAGGCTGAGACCCTCCCGGAATAGGTATAAGATTCAAATGGCTTTTTTCCTGGAAATTCGAGCACAACTCCATTGGGACAATTCTGCAAAAACATGAGAGCATCGTACTCTCCGTACGCCTTCGTGTATACCATCCCATCTATAGTTCCCTTAAAATCGTGTAACGTTGATAGGTACCCTACTGGATATATCCAGAGGATCGCTATGAATATTGCAATTGCAACTATTGCCCTTCTATCCTTCAATCTAGAAATGATAAGTGCAGAAGCGAACGATAGCATGATCCAGGCCTGAATGTAAGTTTTAAAGACTGTATTCAACCTTTCCCACTTTTCGGGATACGGATCATCGACGTAGAAGATCTCAACAAGGAAAAGAGTCAACGCCGATATAAAGATAAGCAAATCTCTAAATATATCATCTTTTTTCAGCAGACTTAATCCGGCTAAAGCTGCAACCGGAACCAGAATGGGAAGTACATCGAATTTTAGAAGAAATGCGATTGGAAGCATGGGTAAGATCATAGCAAGGAACCTCTTTTTATTTCTCCAGGCAATCCAAGCAAATGGAATTAAAATTAGAGGCTGAGCTGTAACAAAGTTTGGCAAAGGTGTTCTCACTGTAACTATTCCTATCCCCTTAACGGCGTAGGGATGTAACTTCATATGGTATGGTATAAACGGAATAACCGATAACGATAGCAGTGGTAAATCTTTAAATCTCCTCAAGATTATCAATGTGAGCGTTAATAGAGTCAAATACGTTGGAAACTCCCAAGAATTGACTGTAAACATGAATCCCAAAAGGAACGACAGAAATGCCAATATCTTTTGATCCTTCAATTTGACGTATTCAAACAGCAGTATTAAAAACAGTATCTGGAATGGTATATCCATCAGATGTGGGTGTAGATCTCTAAACGTCAGAGTTGCAAACGGAAATTCGTTTATCGTATTCGGGATAACCCGAGTCACCACCCAAAAATCGAATGCCCTTTTAGGCTCAAGTTCTTGAATGTGAATAAATCCCAGACCTTTAAGTGCGCACCCAATTAAAATTAAAAACGATGCCAAATTTCCAGAAAGAAGGAGAAGGGGAAGAACCCTTGCATTATTTCTGATTGCAAACTCAATAGATAATGTTAAAACTAAGGCAAAGAATGTGGCAAGTCCCAAATTAAAGGCGACTCCGATGGGTGTATTTGTTAAGCTTGTAAGGGTTGCAACGATGAGATAGCCCATGTAATAGTAGCAATCGAACCTAAAACCGGCCAAGTTTACATCTATCGGTGGCATTCCAACACTTCTCAATATTCCGCTCAAAACGCTAACATCCATCAGCTTCTCTCCACCGAATATGTCTGGGTTGAATGCCGTGTAAATCAGGTAGGCTGAAAACGATACTGCAAATATTATTTCGGATCTGGCTATGTCCTTAATATACTCCCTTATCTCATTTCGATTCTTTACGATCAAAATCATACAAACAGCAGAATACAGAGCAAAGCCAATTATTGCAGCCTTTTTAAATTCGATGAAGTTTGCAAACAACCAGACCGTATAGCTTAAAAAGACCAAGCCTACAGCTTTCGAAACGTAACAGACTCTCAGCCTTGAAGATATGGGAAGAGATAATATGCTTAGCAATATCAATATTATGAACCAGCAGATTACCCCAAGCATGCTATAAAAAAATTAAAGATCCTTTTCGATTCTGATCGTTATGCAGTCACAGGCTGACAGAACCTCAATCCTCCATTTTCCGTTCTCTGGACTTTCTATCGAATAAACGAAGGTTTTTGTCCATGATGAGACTTTGTATTCTCCGCTCACAGTTGATTTGGGATACGGAATAGGGGTAAAACTGCTCTGTGGTGTTACCTTTATGGATTCTATTATCTTCGTTGGATTGACGTTTAGTAGGCCCGACGGGGAGTATATCTTTATGTCCACATCGCTTACTGAGCCATCGTAGTTCATAGCGGTAATGCTTATATTGAGCTTTGAAACGTTATAAACGTCGAATACCTTAACGAACGGTTTGCTAGGCTTAGCTCTTACAGTAAATGACAGATCAACCTTCTGCATCCACTCCTCAAGATTTGGATCGTTGATATTTAGATCTATGCATCCACGATAGCTACCGGAGGCATCCTCGGGGAAACTTACCTTTACGTTAACAGTCACCTTTGAGTGCGGTGGAATCTCCTTGGGGGCTATGATTTCGACCATGTCCCTTGTAAGATAGCTAACTTTCCCCTCTGGAGCGTAGAACTCACCTAGGGTTAGTTTTGGATTCATTGCAAATGTTGCGTTTCCTGTATTTTCAATCGTAATGTTGTACGTGTATGTTTTGCCTGGTTCGACCTTATCGTATATTAATCTCGGATAGATGATTACAGAAGGTGGAACCTGAACGAAAATACTGACGTGGATTGAGTTCGGGTACATCGGATAGGGGGAGTAGGGTACTTGGACAGTCTCGTTTGTCAGAGCAATCTGTGCTGAATAGCTACCCCTTTCTATGTCCTTTGGAATTGTGATCTCAACTTTAAGCTCTTTCTCTTCATTTGGATTTAAAGTCATCTCTGATGGCTCTATCCTTACCCAACTTTCATCTATGGTATTTATACCTGGAAATGGTGGAGGAATTAGCTTTGGTTTGATTGTAACAGTTCTGTTATCCATATTTTTTATTTTAACGCTAAAATCGAACTCATCTCCAGGCTTTGCCATAAAGTGTTTGCTCTTTGGGATTATCATAAGTTTGGTGTAACTGTAGTTTTGATCTACAATGCCCAAAGGTACAGAAGAAACTGATTGAACAGAGATCAATGCTGTTAAGATTACTACTGCAAGAAGTGTAATCGTTAGTAATGCCAGAGATATCCGCTTCATGTTTAGGATTGCAAACTTTAATATTTAAGCATTTTGGTTATGTTATAAATTATAATAGTAACGTACATATCTACTATTCAAGTTTAACTCTAAAAATTTTTGTGAGGATTTCATTTCTGTCACCGATACCGTTAAGCAAATTTAATTTGCATGT
>CAZBFC010000011.1:0-1588 GCA_964491095.1 uncultured archaeon
GAGAATGGGAGTTTAAATCGCGTGAAGAAGAGATAGCATACTGTCAGCGAAATAAAATCCCAATAGATGTGAGTAAAAAAAAGGTCTATAGCATAGATGAGAACTTATGGGGTGTGAGTATCGAATGTGGTGTGCTTGAAGATCCGTATGTAGAGCCGCCAAAAGATGCTTATCGGATTACCCGTGATCCAACTGAAGTAAAGAAGAAACCGATGTATGTGGAGGTAGAGTTTAAATCTGGAATTCCGGTAGGGATAAATGGCAAAAGGATGAAAGCAGAAGAATTGATTGGGTCTTTGAATAAATTAGGTGGAGAATATGGTATTGGAAGGATCGATGTGATTGAAGACCGCCTTGTAGGGATAAAATCTCGGGAAATCTATGAGGCGCCGGCTGCCCATATACTTTACATTGCCCATAAGGAATTAGAGATGCTTGTACTAGATAGAGATACTCTTCACTTTAAGGCACTTGTTGCAAGTCGCTTTGCTCAGTTAGTATATTTTGGGTTGTGGTATTCGCCTTTGCGTAGAGCAATGACTGCGTTCATTGAGGAAACACAAAAAAATGTTACTGGTACAGTGAGACTTAAATTAGGTCCGGGGTGGCTGCAGGTGGTTGGCCGTAAATCTAAATATTCTCGTTATAAAAAGACTCTAGCGACATATGATGAGACCGATCAATTTGACCATCATGCAGCCGAAGGTTTTATAAAGTTATGGGGTCTCCCGTTTGAATAATTCTTTAAAGCTAACGAATTCTCTTTGAACCCAATGGATATCGATTTATCCATAGTTGTACCAGCTTATAATGAGGAAAAACGTATAGGTAAGTTATTGAATGATTATACATCGACGTTATCGGCAAAGGCGATAAAATGGGAATTAATAGTTGTTATTAATAACACTGTTGATAGAACAGAAGATATAGTTAAAGAATTTCAGACTCACCATCCTGGACATATAAGAATCCTTGTGTTCCAGTATCCTACGGGTAAAGGTGGTGCATTGATAGAGGGGCTTTCTATTGCACGGGGTCGGTGTGTTGCTTATGTGGATGCTGACGATAGTCTTGTAGCGGAGGAATTGTTCTCGTTGTATGAAAAGATGCAAAGTTGTGATGAGAAATGTCTGATAGTAGGTTCTCGTTGGATGAGGGGCAGTAAAATCATTCCGCCACTTTCTCGGTTAAGATGGATTGTGAGTAGAGGATATAATTTCTTAGTGAATATTCTATTTGGATTAGGGTTAAAGGATACGCAATGTGCTGGTAAGGTGTTTCCCAGGGATTTATTTGACACAATCAAGGCCCAGTTATTCATTGCAGATATGTCTTTTGATGTTAACTTGCTATATAGTGCTAAGAAGGTTGGGGCTAAGTTTGTAGAGGTTCCGGTAAAATGGTATAACCGTTCAGGATCGAAGGTGGACGTCGTTCGCACTGGGATATTAATGTTTTTGTCCATAATGCGGTTGAGATTATATTACTCTCCTTTTAGATTTATTGTTCCCCTGGGTGAGAAGCTATTTGCGCCTTTACGAATGAAGTGGACAGGGATGAAAGCTAGTAAATATGAGGTTTAATATAT
>CAZBFC010000012.1:0-6812 GCA_964491095.1 uncultured archaeon
TTCTGGAGAATCCCAACCCTCCACTTTCGTAAGCAATTCGAGAGGTCTCCAGCAGTAAACGCAATGCTGGTTGCACATCAAAGCTGGAGTCATCTGCAAACAGCGATGGGACTGAATACCGTAAAACTTCTGCTTGTAGCAAAATCCTTCATTCTTCAAAGACTTCTTAAGCCAGAAACAAGTCTTTACAGCGGAATGCCTACCCACGATTGCGTAACCCTTCAAATCCTTAAGCAACTTCTTTGGAATTGTCGTGGTCATACCATGATAGTTTTCGAGGAAGTGGTATATAACTGTTGGTTATCTCACATAACTCTCAACTACAGCAAAATGAACGATCGTAACAAAATCGTTCTCCTTTATATCACCGTATATTCGTTTCAAGGCTTGGATAAGCTCCTCCTTACTGTTGAATCCATCTTTTTTAGCATCTTCATCTGTAAGTTCACTAACTCTTTTAACTATGACCTTCTCAACCCTCGCCCTTGCAAACGGAGTATAGTTTACAGTGAGATCTACAATTCTGCCAACTGGATAACTCTTAATCCCCTTCCTAATCGTAGTGACCTTTTCACCTCTTATTATCGGTCTAACGAACTCAGCATCGAAGTTTATCCTTTCCATACCCTTAGCTATGCAAGTCTTATAAATAATTTAACTTTTGAGCAAATTTTTAAACAGACCTCGCTAAGCTTGAGGCGTGAAAATCGAAAGACCGAGAGGTACGAGGGACTTTCTACCAGATGAGATGGAGAAAAGAAGGGCGATCGAGAAAGTCATGAGAAGAATTGCAGAGAGCTATGGCTACAGAGAAATCTTAACTCCCACATTTGAGCATTTGGAGCTTTTTACGATAAAATCGGGCGAGGGGATAATCGAAGAGATCTATGCATTCAAGGATAAGGGAGGCAGAGATTTAGCTTTAAGACCGGAACTCACAGCCCCCGTGATGAGGATGTTCGTAAACGAATGCATTGGTATGCCGAAACCTTTGCGATTCTACTACTTTGCAAACTGTTTTCGCTATGAAAGACCCCAAAAAGGAAGATACAGAGAATTTTGGCAGTTTGGAGTTGAGTTGATAGGATCTTCATCACCTCTAGCCGATGCTGAGGTTATATCTCTTGCATACAGAATAATGGACGAACTTAAGATAAAGTTCGATCTGCATATAGGTCACGTTGGACTGCTCAGGCATCTGCTCAGAGATTTGGACGAGAATGTGGCTTCAAAGATCATGAGGCTGATAGACAAAAAGGACGCCGAGGGTCTTGAGAAATATCTTGATGAGGTAAGAGTCAGCCCAGATCTGCGGGATTCAATATTCTCTTTGGTTGAATTAGTTGGAGATAGAGATATCATCGGCTCTGCCAGAGAGATAATTCCAGATTTTGATTTCAGTCACATAGAAAGGGTTTGCGATATCCTCGATGCATTGGATGTAAGATACAATTTGGATTTTGGGATCGCAAGGGGGTTAGACTATTACACGGGGGTGGTCTTCGAAGCTTACGCTAAGGAAGGTTTGGGTGCCCAGAATCAGATATGCGGAGGAGGTAGCTATCGTTTGGCACATCTCTTTGGGGGAGAAGATACACCAGCCACCGGCTTCGCATTGGGGTTCGATAGGATTGCCGAAATTTGTGAAGTCGAAGTAGAGCAAAAGAAAAAGATCGTTGTTGTAAGCTTTAAGGGTTTGGAGGGTGAAGCTTTCAAAATCGCGAACATGCTCAGAGATAGGGCTGTTGTCGTTACGGATGTCATGGAAAGAAACATCAAAAAGCAACTCAGCTACGCAAACGATATAAATGCAGATTTGGCTGTGATTGTAGGGGAGAGGGAGCTCAAAGAAGGGAAGGTCGCCGTTAAAGATTTGAAGAGTGGAGAGCAGAGAACCGTAGGCTTAAATGAACTTCTGGATTTGGTATGAACTTCTGGTTAATAATTACGGAACTTGGGGATGAAAAAGCGTATTTGGCTCTTGTTCCTATAATCTACTTTCTGGTGGACAGAAAGATCGGATGGCAATTATTCTGTGCGCTTATATTGAGCAGTTTAACTGTTATAACTTTAAAGAACTTCCTCAAGCTTCCTAGACCTCCCGAATATCTATGGAAAACATCCGCGAGCGGTTACGGGTTTCCAAGTGGGCATACGACAGTTTCAGCGACGTTTTGGAGTTACTTAGCGTTTAAAATGAGAAAGATTTGGTTTTTCATCCTTGCATTCGTTATTGTACTTCTCATAGGTTTGTCGAGGATCTATCTTGGTGTTCATTACGTCAGAGATGTGATCGGAGGATTTGTCATAGGAGTTTTGGTAGGATACTTTGCATCTTCAATTAGTCTTAGCATAAGCAGAAGTTTGAAGCTTTTAGGAGTTTTTATTTCATCTCTGATAATCCTCTCTCTATATCCTCTGATCGGACACTACTCATTCAAGCTTGGAGGATATCTGCTTGGCTTTGGACTAGCTCATGTTTTATCTATCGATTTTTTAAACTATAAACATCCCAAAAATCTAAAACATAGATTTTTAATGGTTGTAATTGGATTGTCGATACTTTTTCTGGGTTCCATTAAACAACTATCGGTGGTGTATCCCATCTCAGGATTTTTTGGATGTTTCATACCAAATTACGTTGGCAACAAGTTGGAGGTGCAGAAATGAAGAGTGTATTGACTATAGCCGGCTTAGACCCGAGCGGGGGAGCGGGGATCCTTACAGACGTTAAGACCATAAGAATCCTTAACTTTTTTCCATCTTCGGCCGTTACCGCTATAACTTACCAGAACACTTGCGGTGTTTACGGAATTCATGAAGTTGAACCGGAATGTCTCGAAAGACAGATTTTAGCTGTAATCGAGGATCTAAAATTGGCTGGAGTAAAAGTTGGATTAGTCTGCTCGGTAAATTCGGCGAACGTTATTGCGAAGTTGATAAAGGATCTAGACGTTCCAAAGGTTGTCGATCCAGTCATCAAGGCAACGATGGGCTTTAAATTTTCTGGTAAGGAAGTTTATTCAATTCTCGCAGAGGTTTGCGATGTCATAACGCCCAATGCGGATGAAGCTTCAAAGTTATCTGAAATGGAAGTTAAGGATGTAGAATCTGCAAAAGAGGCTGCAAAAGCTATCGCAGATAGATTTGGATGTTCAGTAGTAGTTACAGGCGGAAGTTTAGGCGGAAAAGACGTCGTATTCGATGTTGATACCGGGCGGTTATTCGTAATTGAAGGAAAAATCATCGATATGGAGATCCACGGGACTGGCTGTGTTTACAGTTCAGCCTTGACATGTTACCTTGCGAAAGGGTTAAGGTTGCACGAAGCCTGTAAGAATGCAAGAGAGTTCGTTTACAAATCTGTTCTGAATTCGATTGAGGTTGGGAGGTGTTTGAGGGTTACCGGAGTATGAAGATCATTCGAGCTAAAGCTAGAAACCCGTTTGGGAAGACGAAGATTCCTGGAGCCAAGTTTGTCGTAAACCAGTACATCGGTTGTGAACATGGTTGTAGGTATTGCTATGCCAAGTTTATGTGTAAGTGGTACGATTACGGAGAATGGGGGAAATGGGTAATTGTAAGGGAAAATTTACCCGAACTGGTGAAAGGTAGATTCGTCAGCGGCTGGGTTTACATGTCAAGTGTCAGCGATGCTTATCAGCCCATCGAAGCTGAGGTTAAGCTAACGAGAAGAATTCTGCGGAATATGAACAAGAACATCAAGCTGAGAATTTTAACGAAGTCTAATTTGGTTTTGAGAGATTTGGATTTATTGAAGAAGTTTAGATGTATGGAGGTGGGACTGACTATAAACTCGTTCGATGAAGAACTAAGAAAGGAGATAGAGCCGAACACTCCAAATATGGAGAAGAGGTTTAAAGCTTTAAAAAAGTTACACGATGCTGGAATAAGGAACTATGGATTTATCTCACCAGTTATTCCAACTTTAACCGATTTAGATTACATAATCGAACAAACAAAAGATTTTGTTGAGTATTATATTATTGAATTTTTAAACCTTAAGGCGAGTGGAGATTTTAGATCTTGGCTCAAGGAGAACTATCCTAGGAGCTATAAAATATTAATAGATCAAGCTATGCTTGATCAAGTCATCAGTAAGATTCACAGGATCTTAGCAAAGCACAAGGTTAGGGTAGAGGGTATTGTTATACATCCGCAATCGTTATAAACATTATCTGTCAAAATCAATTTAAGCGCCGGTGGTGTAGCCTGGTAACACGGGGGCTTGCCGAGCCCCCACCCCGGGTTCAAATCCCGGCCGGCGCACTTCTTTTGCAAATCAATCTTTGTAGCTAAACTAGTGCCTAAATGAATTTTTATAAAGCAAATTATATATTTTTACCTAACCATAGGATTTTTGTTGATGTCAGCCAAACCGATTATGCAATGCTCAGTAGCCCAGAGGTCTGGAAGGAATTCTTTGAAACATACTATAGAAGTGAGATTAATAAATTAGCTTACAGAATCTCTGAAGGTGATAACACTTCACGCTCAATTTATGTTGATTTTAAGGATTTAACGATCTTTAGAGAGGGTAAGCTTGGAGAGGAGTTGCTTGAAAATCCCGATGTTGTTATGGCTCACGCTAATGCTGGATTGGAGATGGCTGAGAATATTTACGACGTTCCGCTGAAAGATTGTGTTGTAAGATTTTACAACCTTCCCACATCGAGAAGAGTTCTTATTAGAGATTTGAGGAGTATTCACATATCGAAGTTCGTTGCGATCGAGGGAATAGTTAGGAAGGTTACAGAAGTACGTCCGAGAGTTGTTAGAGCTGTTTTCATGTGCAGAGTCTGCGGAAAGAAGATGGAGGTCGAACAAGAGGATAGTACATTAAAACCACCATACGAATGCAGAGCTTGCAAGAGCAAGGGCAGATTCATCTTCATTCCAGAGGAAAGCCAATCCACCGATAGCCAGAGGGTCAGAATTCAGGAGTATCCAGAAAATCTTAGGGGTGGAGAACAACCCCAAACGATAGATGTAATACTTGAGGGTGACTTAGCTGGAGAAGTAAATCCTGGAGATAGGGTGATTATCAACGGAATCGTCAGAGCTCGTCCGAAGGGAGTTGGACAGAGGAAGCTTGCGCACATGGATCTCTACATAGAAGGTAATTCGGTCGAGGTTCTTCAACAGGAGTATGAGGAGTTCGAGATTACTGAGGAGGACAAGAAGAAGATCATAGCTCTCAGCAAAGATCCGAACATCTACGACAAGATAGTAAAATCGATAGCTCCAGCTATATACGGCTATGAAGACATAAAGTTGGCTATAGCCCTCCAGCTTTTCGGCGGTGTTCCCAAAAAACTCCCGGATGGAACTGAAATCAGAGGAGACATACACATTTTGCTTGTGGGAGATCCTGGAGTTGCCAAATGTGTCGATTACGATACCGAAGTTTTGCTTTCGGATGGTAGTCTTGTGAAGATCGGAGATTTAGTTGAGAAAGTTCTGATGAATGGAAAGAGGAAAATTGATGACGGATTTTACGCTGAGACAAATCACGATATAATCTCACTTGATTCGTGCACTTTAAAGCTGAGAACTTCCAAAGCTAACATAGTCTGGAAGAGATACGCTCCAGAGATCATGTTTAAGATCAAGACTAAGACCGGTAGAACGATCAAGGTAACCCCTACCCATCCGTTCTTCACCATAAGGGATGGTAAGTTCGTCACCGTTAAGGCTAAAGACTTGAAGAAGGGTGATTTAATAGCAACTCCTAGAGTAATTCCCGTATTTGGCAAACCACAACAGATTCCAAACGATTTCGAAAAATCTAAAGCTAGAAATGCTGTAAGACTCAAGTTGCCGGAGAAAACGTCTCCCGAATTTTGGAGATTCATAGCGCTGTTCATAGCTGAAGGATACTCCCAGAATAGAAACGGATGTGCAACCGTATACTTCACGAACAACGATGATAAGCTTATTAACGAATTCATCAACTATGCTAAAAAATTGGGATTAAATCCGAAGCTTAGAAACCCGCATGAAGGCAAAACGGCAAAGGAAGTTGTAATTTCAAGTGTAGAACTTTACAACTTCTTCGATCTCCTAGGAATAAACGGTAGATCAAAAGAAAAGGTGGTTCCCGATCTGCTCTTCAGATGTAGCAAAGAGGAGATTAAAGCCTTCCTTTCAGCGTTCTTCGATGCTGAGGCTAGTGTAGATAAAACGAGACCGAAGATTACGATTACCTCATCTTCCGAAAAGCTACTTAGGCAAATACAGCATCTTCTCCTAAGGTTTGGAATAAGATCTCAGCTTCATGAAACTTACAGCAGGGCTACAAACTCAAGAACACCAAAGCTCAGGAAATATTACAGACTTACCATTACTGGAGAGAACACCCTGAAGTTTGCTGAAGAGATAGGGTTCACAGTAGAATCTAAGATATGCTCATGGAAAGTTAAGAATAATCCGAATTTAGATGTTATTCCGGATGTATCCACAATTTTAAGAGAAACGAGGAAGTTGCTAGGACTCACGCAATCTGAATGTGGTGTCAGCAGAAGTACTTATCAGCATCTGGAAAGGGGAGACAGAAGACTATCCAGAAATACCCTTGCCAAAATAGTTGAGGCCTTTAAGAGTAAACTTAACGGAAATAAGCAAGCCGAATTTAACGTCAGATTCCTTGAACTCTTAGCGAATTCCGACATATTCTGGGATGAAGTTGTCGAAATTGAAACTTACAAGCCCGAACATCCTTTCGTTTACGATCTTCAGGTTTTGGAGCATCATAACTTCGTAGCAAATGACATATTCGTCCACAACAGCCA
>CAZBFC010000013.1:0-2388 GCA_964491095.1 uncultured archaeon
TATACGGTAAGATCGAGCTGAGCGATCTGGACATTGCAAGGGCCATTAAGGTTAGGGAGGTTCCAAGCTCAATCGGCCTAAGAGTGGCAAATGCGATAATTGAAACTGCCGATAGGTACGCAAACGAGAAGAGTCCGTGCAAGTTCTTAGCTTGGGAGGGGGAGATTTTCAGCAGGGAAGTTAAGGTTTACGTAGTTGAAAGGGAAGAGGGAACAAAGCTATGTGGTCCAGCCTATGCGAATGAAATAGTAGTTTACAACGGCAGCATCTACGGAATTCCCAGGAACGATAAGTGGAAGGAGTACTTCGAAAACGGCGTTGCTACCGGAATAAGGTACATCGATTCTTTTGCTTATCTAGCAGCGAGCAGAATTGAAAGAGCGGTAGCTGAGGGTGAGAGCGAAGTTGAGGTGAGGGTTAGGGTTGTTGAGGGCCTGTCGGATATCAACCTGTTTTTGCACGATAACGTCAGGAGGTACATCGCATCGAAGGGTGGAAAGATAGACGTCAGAGGTCCGATGTTTGTGACGGTTAGAGCTGAAATCTGTTGATAGAATAATTCAGTTTGACTAACGTCGAGTTATAAACTAAAAAATGCGGGAGAAGATCATGTTATTTGAAACGCCATCTAATGAACTTATGTGTAACGATCAAAGCTCCGAGCAGCAAAATAACGCTTAAGGTTAGATATATCATATCGTCATGTTTCTTTCCATTCCAGTCTTCATCAAACTTCTTTGCAAGGAAATCTGCAACGTCCTTACTGTAGATTATTATCCCCACCTCCCTGTTAAGTTTTAGACCATATTTATTAAGATTTGCCGATGTGATTATTGCAACGTCATCGACGACTATCAGTTTCCCATGCAGGTTCTCTATAGTTTTCACCTTCAGATTCAGATTTTCAACCTTCGCCAAATCCTCAAGTATCTGTTTTGTCGCTTTATCTCTATCTGATAGGATGATCTGAACATCGACATGCCTGGATGCATTAACTATCGCGTTGAGCAACGGCCTATCATCACCAAACCATTCGAAGCCCATGTAAGGGGCCTGAATAAGTAATCTCCTCTTTGCAGATTTTATAAGATCGAATATAGGATTGCAATCTGGCAAAATGAAAACCCCAATCTTGGATCTGAAATGCATACTTTTACCGTGTCTTAAAACCTTGATTTTTGTTTTTGCTTCACTGAATCTGTTTACATCAACCGAATAAATCTTATCATGATCTAAGACGGATTTGAGAAGATCCGCAACCTTTTTACTTCTAAATTCGACAATGTATCCTACCTTACTCCACTTCCAGTTTTCCGTCGTTATTATGACTTTGTTACCATCGCAAACTGCGAACTTCCAATGGAAGTGCTTGAACGAGTTCGATCTCAGAAACGTTACATCGTACCTCTTTGAAAGCACAATCTCGTTCATCGGAACTCCACCAATTGGGTTCCCATCCAAAAATATCGTTACATTACTGCAATCGGTGGGAAGGTCAATTAGGGTGTAAGATGCCAAGACAACCTTATTTGCCTCAATCCTGTAATCGGTTGGAGAGATGATAATCACACCAGAAACGTTATCTTCAACTAGGCTGAAGTTCGTCCAATCCTGATATCTGAAATCCCAGTTTCCACCTGTTCTGTAGTAGATAACCCCCCTATCCTTGTACAGATCCCTCCAATTGAACGAATCGACCACACTTCCATTCTGAATTATGTAGATATCTTCACCGTCGTTTGCCAACGCGAATCTTCCTTTGAATTCGTAATCTGGATAGAATCCAAAAAATCTACGGAATTCACTACGATTTTTTGCAACGTATACGATACCACTTCCGTTCAGATCTATGCTTCCTTCCCCATCGCTCAATGTACAGTTTGTGTCAACGTAAACCTTAACGTATTCAACTCCGTTTGGACAAACTTCGAGCAGGTGAGATGCGCTGACTGGAAAAATTGCTATCAGAGTAACCATCAGTAACTTTTTTAACATGCATTAACTTTTACGGATAGACTTTTAATCTTTTCCAAAAATTTCTTTCCTAAGCTCTCCCATCGTTGCTACCCTTTCAGCAACGACGTTATGTTGATGAATGCTCTCCTCGTTCTCCTGTCTGAAGAATACTAGGATATCATCCGGTGCATCCTTAAATTCTTCAACCACGAACCTCGCCATAAGCCTAACGCAGTCCTCAACGAACTTGGGATTTTTATGGGAGTTCCAGATGACCTCCAGCTCATCCTCCCTCTTCAAAACCTCAAAAACTTCATAACTCATAGATCTCTTTGCTATTTCGATAAGCTTGTCTATGGGCGGAGAAAAGTCATCCTTAACCTGCATCTTTATCGTCGCAACACCCCTCTGGTTGTGGGTTGCGATCGGTAT
>CAZBFC010000014.1:0-3688 GCA_964491095.1 uncultured archaeon
TATTCGAGCAAACTTGATGAATTCTTTCGGCAAATTCACTTTTAGCTATGTTTGTCTCTACTTAACATCTTAAAGGATATTTCATTATCTTTCTGATATGAACTACTTTTCTTTAGAGTAAAGAGTCAGGAAGACCTAAAACTTTTTAAGAAATCTATCCAAAAATTTCTTTTTATCCAAAATTGCTTCCACGATCTTACCTTCACTTACGATCTTCTCGGCTATCTCCTTTGGAACCTTAAGCGATTGCGAAACTAGATTGATGATCAACTCGGTGGCCTTGGAATAGCCTATATCTTTCAAAGCCTTTGCAGCTTCAATTTTAACATCTAAGCTCTCATCCCTTCTTACAACTTCAAGCAAGGCATCTATCGCCTTTGGCTCTTTTATCTTTCCCAAAGCTCTTACAACTTCAATTCTAACATCTACATCCTCATCGTTAAGGGTATCGATCAAAGCTTCAACGGCATCTTTAGCTTTCAAATCACCCAAGGCTTTGGTAGCTTTTCTTCTGATTGTGACATCCTTATTCCTTAATGCCTTAATTAAACCGTTTATATCCCTCTTTTCTTTCAACCTATCAACGTTCGGCTTAAAGAACAACATTATTAATTGTTTAGGTTTTTCAGTAATAAGCTTTGCCGTTAAGATTTTAACCGAACCGACAGAAATCTCTACGTGAAACTTATTGCCGTATCGGTTTACGGCTTGGATAAACCTGGGATAATCTACGGTATCTCGAAGGTTTTGGCTGACAACAACGTGAACATAGTTGACATCGAGCAGAACGTCCTCCAAGGACTGTTCGTCATGTTCATCATAGGTGATGCTGAAAAATGTAAGATCTCTATGGAAGAACTCAGAAGGCAGCTTGAAGAGAAGGGAAAGGAGTTGGGTGTTCATGTCCATCTGACTCCATTTGTCAAGCCTAAGCAGAAGGAAAAGAATCTGTACGTAATAACGGTCTTAGGCAAAGATAGGGTCGGAATTGTGAGGGATATAACCAAAATCCTACTTGAGCATAGAGTAAACATTGAAAGGACTACGTTAACTGCAAGAGACAAGCTTATCTCGATAGAGTTTGTCGTCGACATAGGTGATGCAGATCCAGATGAGATAAAGAGGCAGCTTAAGGAAGAGGTAGAGAGTTGCGGTTTGGATATAGTGATTCAGCCTTATTCCATTTTCAAGCGAGAGAAGAGGTTGATAGTGTTCGACATGGATTCGACCATTGTAGATACCGAGATAATCGACGAACTCGCCAAAGCTGCCGGAGTTGAGAAGGAGGTTAAGGAGATTACGAGGAAGGCTATGGAGGGTAAGTTGGATTACAAGCAGGCTTTGATCGAACGCGTTAAACTGCTCAAGGGTTTGCCCGTTGAAGTCCTTGAAAAGATCTACAATCAGATTGAACTTACAGAGGGAGCTAAGGAGTTGATCCAAGCTTTGAAGAGGGCTGGCTATAAGATTGCGCTTGTCAGCGGTGGTTTTACGTACTTCACGGAGAAGCTTAAGAAAGAACTGGGATTGGATTACGCGTTTGGCAATGAGCTGGAGATCAAGGATGGAAAGCTGACCGGAAGGCTTAAGGGTAGGATTATCGATGCTGAAGAAAAAGCAAGGATCATCGAAGAGTTGGCAAAGAAGGAAGGAATAAGCAAAGAGAACATCGTTGCGGTTGGAGACGGAGCGAACGACAGGATAATGATAGAAAACGCTGGATTGGGGATTGCATTCAATGCTAAGAAAGTATTAAAGGAAGTTGCGGATGGTACACTCTCAAAGGAGAACCTGATCGGCTTGGCAAGCATTCTTAAGTTGCCTGAGGAGTTTAAGAAGAGGATCTAAGTATCAATTAGATTTAATCGTAGATCAGTTTAGTCCATAAAATCGTTTCGATGTCCTCAATCCCAGCTCTTCTGACGAGGGTAGCGAGAACATTTTTCGAATTCTTGAGGTTTTTTCTTCTATGAAACACCACTATTCCAGATCTGCCTCCAAATATATCAAAACCTCTAATACTCGCTTTAAAAATTGCTAAGTCATTTTTTAACAGTAAAGAAGCGAAATGCATCTCCTCAAGCATCGACGGCTTTGCTATCATTGCGTTGTCGGTTCCAAGCAACCATCTGTCATATTCGGCTAGTATTCTATAATTTCTCAAATTAAGCAGTCCGAAAAATGCGTTTGAACGGATACAAGAAACTATTGGTATTCCTTCATCCATAGCCTTCTTCAGCAGATCTTTATTGGCCATGTTCATATGGATGAGTAGATCAGGCTCCAAAGCTAAAGCATTCTCAACATCTTCGCTATCCTTTTCGCCAGCATGGATTGCAAATATCTTATCATGCTTTTTTGCAATTTCTCTGAGATCTTCTAAAAATTTATAATCATGGTCTCTTGTTGAACTCATACCAAAGCCCAATGATTTATTTATCAGTCTTTCTGCCTCATCCAAGCTTGAAGGTCTTGATAGAGGTAAGCAAATGTCGATATCGTCTGCTTTCTTGAGCAAGTTTAATCCTTTGATGCCACCTTCCCTAAAATCGAGCAGAGCAGTAGTTCCACTTTCATAGGCAATTTCTATTGAATTTCTCATACCCTCAACTAATTCATCGTCACTTGATTCTGTCAAAACTTTAAACTTATACCCATTCGGAGCTACAAGCTCTTCCAAGCTCTTAAATGGTGGTTCCTTTGCAATAGAATCTCCTAAATGCGTATGAGCGTTGAAGAAAGTAGGTGCGAATATGTACTCTGGTTTACATTCACACTCTTCAAATTTGGCTTTGTTACCTTCAATTATCAGCTCACCTCTCAGTACATCCCCACCAGGCGTTATCAACTCGCCTCTCATGCGACCACCTAAACGGTTATATTTTGCATGATTTAATGCGGAACTATGGGTAAAAAGATAACTCTAACGCTACAAGAGTTCGAGAAGTGGCTTAGAGATAGAGGATATGATAAGAGGATGGGAGAGCAGAACTTTAAGCTTTTCTTGGATATGGGTCTAGCTGGATTGTTTTTTGTAAATAGTGCACTCCTTATGGGTTACATATTCTCATCTCTTGGACTACCTTCGGAAAGAATTTCTGATAAGGTTAGATTCGAAGTTGGGAAGAGGATCAGGGATATTAAGGCCAGTAAAGATTACCTAGAGATTGAAATTGGTTAATATAAAAATTTAAAAATTTAAATTTTAAAATTCTTTTTTATTTGCCTTTCCTTATTATACTTGGATACGCTATTATAGCTGCTATTGAGCCAACTAGCAGTATTAGAGCAATAGAGCCAAACTCTGGCACTTTACAACCCATACACATCTCAAATTTCTCACCTATCGCAATGGTGAACTCCGTAAAGTTTGCACAATACCTCACCCAACCTCCCGAAGCAGGATATGGTGGCGCAATGGTTCCTGGTTGTGGATAGGCCAGATTATCCTTCATAGCGTCAAGACTCCATGTGGTAACCCCAATACCTTCTGCATCTATTTCATCCAATCCCTCTGCAGCTGCATTGTCACGTACATAAGCGACATCATCCCAAGGAGTTCCTGGAGGAGTACCCCATGCAGAAGGTGGCGTGGCTTGTAGTGGCACATTTGCATATCCGTTGGTAGCTACATTAATTATTTGCTTAGCACCTGGCACTAAAGGTTTCATAGTCTGCCAAGTTAATA
>CAZBFC010000015.1:0-4975 GCA_964491095.1 uncultured archaeon
GTTTAACTTTAGTGATCATGCTCAAGCCGAATGCGCTTCCGTAACCTAAAGCCAGTGCGTTGACGATCGTTCCCGCTGCATAAGCCTTGGACTTCATACTCGTCAGTTTGGCTGAAGTTATATAACGATCGCTCAATCGATTTACGTGCTCGCACTGCTTATGTGCGGTGGAAGGGGTGAAAGACTTGGAATGGGAGAAAAGCCGATGATCAAGATTGAAGGCAGACGTCTAATCGATTACGTTTTGGATGAACTTTGGTTTTGCGAGGTTTACGGCATAACTACTGCCTTTACTCCAAAAACTGAAGATTACTTAAAATCTCATGGAGTTAAATGCCTCAGAACCTCTGGAAAAGGGTTCATCGAAGATTACACTGAAGCTATACTTAAACTTGGATTATTTGAGCCCGTTTTGATAGTTTCGGCCGATCTAATAATTTTTCAGAAAGATCTAATTTTAAATATTGTTGAATTTTACTTCAAGACTGATAGACCTGCTTTGAAGGTTGTGAATAAGAACAGAGAAGCTATAGGTATAAACATCATCGATGGAATGTTTTACGATTGCGAGCAGGATGAGATCGAATTTGTCATCGATGATAACAAAATTATAAATATAAACACGGCCAAAGATTTAATGAGAGCCTTATGTCTGATCCGTATGAAGAGAAGAGAAGGAGAATGGTAGAAAGACTTAAAGAAGAGCTTGGAA
This sequence comes from uncultured archaeon, assembly GCA_964491095.1. GTDB lineage: Archaea > Halobacteriota > Archaeoglobi > Archaeoglobales > Archaeoglobaceae > WAKM01. The sequence goes on from CAZBFC010000015.1 coordinate 713, forward strand.
TCAGCGATAAGGTAGCTAAAGCTATGCTTAAGGTTCCCAGGCATCTCTTCGTTCCTTCCTCATACGAGAGGGAAGCCTACGTCGATACCCCATTACCGATCGGAAAGGGACAGACGATCAGTGCTCCGCATATGGTCGCGATAATGTGCGATTTACTCGATTTACAAGAGGGAGATAAGGTTTTAGAGGTTGGAGCCGGAAGCGGTTATCATGCTGCGGTTGTTGCAGAGATCGTGGGGAAGAGAGGAAAGGTCATAGCGATAGAGAGGATCCCAGAACTCGCAGAGAGGGCTAGGAATACTCTTGAGTATCTGGGCTACGACAACGTGAAGATAGTAATCGGCGATGGAAGCAAAGGGTATGAGCCTGAGGCTCCGTATGATAAGATTTACGTAACGGCCTCAGCCCCTGATATTCCAGAACCTCTAATAAAACAGCTAAAGCCGGGAGGGAAGATGGTGATTCCGATAGGAAAGTACGATCAATATTTATACGTCGTTGAGAAAGATGAGAAGGGTAAAATTCATAAGAGGATATGGGGCCCGGTTAGATTCGTCCTCTTGGTTGGAGAGTACGGCTTTGAAGAATGGGAGGCGATCATTTAATATATCATGTACAATCGAAACTAATCATGGAAGAACTTTCTGATGATGAGCTTGAGGAATTACTTGAAAAGCTTGCGAATGCCCAGCTTAGGGTAAATTACAGAAGATCTTTAGGGAAGGAGTTCGTAAGGAGAAGCTGGGATCTTGAGATAAAGAAGGCAGTTAAAAGAGATTGATTACCTAACCTTCTCCCATTTGTAGAGTTCTACGATCTCAGCTAACGTCTTTCCGCTTTCAATTTCGGCTCTGATCCTATCTTCATGTTTTTTGACCTCTAAAGCCCTCCTCGCGATCTCATAAGCTCTCTGCTTCGGAATTACCATAACTCCATTGTCATCCGCAACGATCCAATCTCCCGGATTAACCTCAACTCCACCGCAGATGATTTTGACGTTTATTTCCCCAAAACCTTTAGGCTCTCCGGCATTCGGAACGATCTTCTTTGCAAAAACAGGAAATCCAAGCTTAACGATATCGTCAACATCCCTAACGGCCCCGTCGATGATTACTCCCTCGATACCTTTGTTCATACAGCTCCTCGTGGCAAGCTCTCCCCAAACTGCCGAGCTATCTCCAGAGCACTTGATTACGATAACGTCCCCCTTTCCGGCGACATCTATGGCCTCAACAGTTTTAGCCCAATCACCGTCCATCGTGTAGACCGTAACAGCCTTTCCGACGATCTTTTTACCCTTAACTATCGGCCTTATTCCCTCCATTCCCCTCGCCCTATGCATAGCATCGCTTATGTTCGGAGTGGTTACCTGCATTAGTATTGACCTTATCTCCTCATCGAGCGATGCCTTTCTTATCCTGATCTCTTTGGATTTTTCGTAGGCTGTATCTATAGCCTCCCTGATCTTTCGAGCTGAAGATGTAACGTCCTTGGACTTTACGATGTTGCTTCCGATTATCACTATGTCAGCTCCCAAAGCAACGCATGCCGAAGCACTTTCAGCATCCAAGCCACCAGCAACCGCCACGGGGATGCTGACAGCATCGACAACCTCTTTAAGGATTTCAAGAGGATCGTAACCTAGCATCTGAACATCTATTCCAACGTGGACGTTTATGTAGTCCACACCCAACTCCTCAAGCTGCTTTGCCCTTTCAACAGGATTGGGATGATTTATCAGATCTGCCATAATTCTGCAGCCGTACTTTCTTGCAGCTCTAATAGCTTCAGCTATCGTAGAATCGTTACTTAAAGCTAGAATTATCACAACATCGGCTCCGCTCTTTGCACACATCTCAACTTCTAAAGCACCGGTATCTATCGTCTTCATGTCAGCTACAACTGTCCTATCCTTAAATTCTTTCTTGATAGTTCTAATAGCATCCATACCCTCGCTCTTGATGAGGGGAGTTCCAACTTCGATCCAATCGGCTCCACCCTCCAAAGCCAGCTTTGCTATTTCAACAGCTCTCTTAAGCTCAACCAAATCCAAAGCGACTTGAAGTATGGGTTTATCCATAGGCCTAGTTCTACAAAATGATATAAGAGGGTAATCGATAGTTATTCATGTGAAGTGCAAACTCTGCGGTAACGAAACGTACACGGATACTATACCCATATGTCCAAAATGTGCGAAAACTGAGAAGGCTTTGGAGTTCGTTTCAAAGTTGCATGAGGGTATCGATAAGATCAAGGGGAAAGGGTTGGGAAAATGTAGGTTATGTTCAAACGAATGCGGTTTTGACGATGAAGGCCTATGCGGGCTTAGGATAGTTTACGATGGAAAGATGAGATCGCTGGTCAATTCAAATAAGGCCATCCTGAGCTACTATGAGGATCCATTGCCAACGAACTGTTGCAACGCCTGGTTCTGCGAGGGAAGTAAGCTCAAAGGTGTGAATTTGGCCGTATTCTACTACGGTTGCAACTTCGATTGCCTTTACTGCCAAAACTGGAGTCACAAGTTCATATCCGAGAAGAATCTGGTTACGGTTGAGGAAATGGTAAAAAGGGCTATGCCAGAAAGGGTGAAGTGTATATGCCACTTTGGCGGCTCCCCTGAACCTCAGCTTCCTTTTGCAATCAAGTTCAGCGAGGAGGTTCTGAAGAGGAGAAAGATAATGATATGCTGGGAATGGAACGGGGCTGGAAGAACTCCGTTAGCCTTAAAAGCTGCGAAGCTAAGTCATGAAAGCAATGGAACGGTTAAGTTCGATCTCAAAGCATGGAATCCCTATCTGCATCAGATCCTAACTGGCAGAAGCAACGAGCAAACTCTGAGGAACTTTGAAAAGATATTCGATAGATATCCCGAGGTTCTTTCAGCTACTACTCTGTTGGTTCCGTACTATGTGGATGAGGAGGAGGTTGAGGGGATCGCTAGGTTCATCTCATCGCTGAGCGATGAGATCCCATACAGCCTGCTCATATTCCATCCCGATTTTAGACTTTCAGATATGCCGATAACGCCGAAGAGCCAAGTCAAGAGGTGCTACGAAGTCGCAAAAAGGTATCTCAAGAGGGTTCACATAGGAAACTTGCATCTGCTAAAGTGGGCTCCAGATTGAAGTTATTAAAGCGAATTCTAGCGACTCTTTGAAGCTATGAACTCGAAGATCAATTTGGCTGAAAGCATGGGTGTAATCTTCTCCTGATCCGGAATCACCTCCACTATATCAAGTGCAAGTATATTATCCGAAAATTCCTCAAAGAACCTGAGCATAACGATCGGATTCAAGCCGAATGGTTCTGGAGTCGAAACGCCAGGGGCAAATGCAGGATCGAAGGCATCCATATCTATGGATAGGTAGATCGGTCTATCCTTAACTATTGTTTTGATCTCCCTTAAAACCTCATCAAAGTCCTGCCAAGGGTGAAAGTACCTTATACCATTTTCTTCGGCAAACAATCTTTCCTCCTTTGTTCCACTCCTCACACCGATCTGGACGATATCCCCAACTCCAAGCTCGAATATCCTCCTTGTGGTGCATGCGTGGTTGAACTTGCTGTCATCGAACTCATCCCTCAGATCGAAGTGTGCATCGAAGACGACGTAACAGATGTTATCCAAATTTAGCTTTGAGTTTAGAGCCTTCAGAATTGCGTAGGTAACGGTATGTTCACCGCCCAAAGCGATTGGAATCTGCTTACTTAGATCGATCCTACTCAAAAACACATCTACGTTCTTCAAAATTCTATCGAATCCACCATCTACATTCACATTTCCGGCATCACAGATCCTTACGAAATCCAACTCAAAATCAAAGAAAAGGGAGTAATTTTCTAGGTTCCAGCTTGCCTCCCTTATTGCAGTTGGTGCAAACCTTGAGCCGGGCTTGAAAGATTGCGTTGCATCGAATGGAATTCCAAAGATGATGAACTCAGCTTCCTCAAAATTTGAATTTGAACAGGCAAAAAAAGAATCAATGTGCATGCTACTTTTCGGCGATCTTTCTCTTTCCAAGGGATTCTATGTAGACTATCTCCTTTCCAGGCTCAATTCTGTCTTTCAGTTCATCTGGAATTGGTAGCTCGAATGTCTCATACGTTTCCAAGTCCATAAGCTGGGCCACATCGCCCATTACACTTATCACCTGTGCCCTCTTCCTCTCCACTATTGGCACGTAAACCTTGGCAGTGACCGGCTGTACTATGCTCCTCTTTTGCCCGTCAAATATTCCTATAGCATCTATTCTAGCTTTT
>CAZBFC010000016.1:0-4867 GCA_964491095.1 uncultured archaeon
CTTGTAACTCTTGAACTCCGTCTTTATCGTTATTTCGGTTTGATTGAACTCCGCAAACATTTCAGCTTTAAACGGTATGTAATCCTTCTTTGATATCCAGACTTTTACATCCGCCTTCTCAGCGAAAGCGATAGTGGGATAGCTGAGCTTATAAGATACGACGTATGCTCCATCCTCAACCTCTATCGTTGGTTCCTCTGCCTTATCGAAGAATCTTGCTATGTCCAGACATGTTATTATAGGTATAAACTTGTATCTCGGTAGATCGTTTGCAGGCTTGTACTCTCCGACCTTATCTTTCATGTACATTAGGTTCGGTGTGTATACGTAGTACACATCACCCCTATCGAGAATCCATGCATCTTTCAAGGCTATCTCCATCTTATTATGAACGTCTGCCTGAGATTCGTCGGACGTATTGTACCTATATCCTAAGAAGAATATCTTCGTTGCGTTGCCGATCTTAACGATCCTCAAGTTGTAATGGGTACAATCGTTCAACCTCGGTGTCTTATAACGTATCTCAAAAATGGCATCTGCATCAAGATTTTTAGTAGCAACAGCATCTTCAGCCTTTTTCAGAATCTCATGAGCGTCGATCTTCTTCACCTCCTGTCCCGTGCAACCAAACAGCATCAGGGCCAATATCAGTATAATAATTCTCCTCATCACTCGAAAATTTATCAGGAAAATATTAAACTTTATCCCCTCTTTTCCCTAGGCATGCAGATTATCTCTTTGATCTGCATGTTGAAAAAGCTGTTCGTATGCGCCGGTCTAACCACCACAGCAGTATCAGCCCCGCTCTCCCTTCCGGCTACAGCCACAACTTCCTCAATTGGAATAGCCCCGCTGTCCGCGGCCATGATTGTAATCTCAACACAGACCTTTAGGCCGTGACCAAACAAAGCCCTCAAAGCTTCGGCAACAGCTTCCGTGCGGGAGAGGCCTCCAAATTTCCTAGTGAAGCTTCTCTCCAATCCAGATAGAACGTGAGATTGTCTGACGATCGTAACTCCGTTCTTTCGGAGGTACTCCTCAGTTTGAGGATCCATAGTGTTTATCCCCTCGCCTTCAAATCCCGTATGGTCCGTAACGACCACTAACTTGATATCCTTACCCTTGATCATTTCTAGAGCTTTCTTAGCGGTTTCTCCTGTTGATGAAGCTACAACGAGATACTTGATACCCAACTCCTCACATCTTTTGATAGCAAGTCTCAAGGTATGTTCGGTGTTCTGCTTTCCGGGTTTTTCAAAGTAAACTATCTTCTTTTCTATCAAGTTATCACCTCCAATATGGAGCAAACATCAGCATGATCGCCATCAGCATCAATATTATCGTCAGAATAAGCGCATAGACGGCGAATCTCGACTCACCAAAAACTATCGGGATGGGCCCAATCAAAACTACTCCACCCGCCTTCACTTCTGTCTTCTTCTTTCTTCTCCTTTCCTCCTCAAATTCCGGCTCATAGATTTCCTCTTCAAACCTACTGATCTTCCTTGGCTCGTACCATTCAACTTCCTCGTAAGATTCGGTCAAACCCCGAAATATCAGAAATATTCCGAGAATTATAAGTGCTATTGCGATCAATTCGAGCAACATGCTACCACCTCAGCATCGCAAGCATTATCAAGATCATTATTACGGCAAACACGATTCCAAACACCGCCATGTCCAAAGATGAGCCAAATACAATTGGAAATGGCCCAATTATTACAACTCCACCGTATTGAACGTTCGCCGCATGCATGACTGAGGATATCATCAGCAGGGCTATACCCATGAATATGAGAACCATGCCAGCAAACACCTTCTCAACTCGCATATCTCAGCTTCAAACCTCTGTGAATTTAAGGTTAATCTCTGTACTTTACCTCGATGGTCATGAAATCCTCCGCAACCATCACATTTTCGAAGATCTGCTTGGCCTCCTCAAGCAGTGGTGTGGCATCCTTCGAATACCTCGCACTTATGTGCGTGAGTATCAGCTGTCTTACTCCCGCTTTCTTTGCAATCTCGGCGGCCTCTCTTGCAGTGGAATGCTTCGTCTGCTCGGCCCATTCCTGCAGATCGGATGTGAAAGATGCATCGTGGATCAGTACATCGGCATCCTTCGCGATTTCGACTATCCTCTCACACGGCCTTGTGTCGCCTGTATAAACTATCTTCCTCCCCGGTCTTGGAGGCCCTACGACCATATCCGGAGTTATTACTCTACCGTTGATCTCTATGCTCTCCCCCCTCACGAGTTTTGCATAGAGAGGGCCAGGGGGAATACCCAAAGCCTCAGCTTTAGCCCTGTCGAATTTTCCCGGCCTGTCCCTCTCTATCAAAGCGTAACCCAAGCTTGGAGTTGTGTGTTCGGTCTTGAAGGCTACGATCTTAAATCTCCCGAAGTTAACTTCATCTCCGTCTTTTAAACCGACCACTTCCACAGGAAAGCTGAGGTTGTGGTAGCCGAACATCCTAAACAGGGTTGCCAAGAATTTGGCCTTCTCAGCCGGAACGTAAAATGTGAGCTTATCCTTCCTCTCATTCAGAGATAAAGTTTCGAGCAATCCGAAAACGCCTATGAAGTGGTCGGTGTGCATGTGCGTTATAAAAACGCTGTTTAGCCCACTGAAACCTGTTCTCGCGATCATCATCTGCCTCTGAGTTCCCTCCCCACAATCGAAGAGTATCCTCTCACCACCGTATTGAATCAAAATTGCTGAGGGATTTCTATTTACGCTTGGAACGGTTCCAGAGGTTCCTAGGAACGTTATCTTCAGTTGCATGATCTTGATAAATCGATCACTTCTTAAACTTTTTATGGAACTTGCGATAAATCCGAGCAAGATCATAAGTTCCCTCTGCTACTCGATATTCCGCCTTGAACCCTACACAAACTGCTCCTTCGGATGCAGATACTGTTATGCGAGATGGTATCGAAGTGGGAAAATAAAACCCCGCCCAAGAGCGTTGGGGATGTTTTTGAAGGTCGCAAAAAAGCTCAGATTAAAGATTCCGTTTAGATTGGCAACTCTTTCCGAACCTTTGCAGGATATCGAAGAGAACGCAAAGTTTTCACTTAAGCTTATGAAAATAGCTTTAGATTATAAAATTCCAATAATTTTATGTACAAAATCCGACAGAATTGCAAAGGAACCTTGGAAAAGTACTATCAACGAATTGGCTGAAGAAAGGCTTATAGTAGTTCAGATGTCGATAAGCTCCTTGGATAAAACCGAACTCGAACCCAAAGCTCCCCATCCCATGAAGAGGCTCGAAGCTCTGAATGAGGTCGAAGCTCCGAAGGTTTTAAGGTTGCAACCTTTAATTCCCAACTACTCCTTCAGCAACGCTGAGGAGTTCGTTGAAAAGGTTAAGGATTATGTGGATCAGATCACGGTTGAGTTTTTAAGAATTGAGAGATCCGAGCTCGATTTTTATTCAAAATTCTGGCAGAGATGGAGTCCCTACTCCTTCGAAGGTAATCTAATCAAGGTTGAGGCTCCGGAGATATTGAAGGAGCTTAGAGAAGCTTGCGATAAGTACGGTTTAGACTTCGGACTCTGCAAGGAAGGTTATTTCGATTTGGAAACCGCAAACTGTTGCGGGATGCATCATCTGGATGTAGAGCTTAGGCCAACCCTTAGGGAGATATACAGAGAGCTTGTTGAAGTTGGAAAGATTAAACTCGATGAAATCGGTAGGATATTTGGGAAGTACCTTTCCGGCAAAAAACTTGAGGATCTTCCAGGGCCAATAAGAAAGGCCTTAAAGTATCATGAAAAGGTTTTGCTTAAGGTTTTGAGAGATCAAAACGTTCTGACACGTCTAACACCACTGCTAAAGCTTGAGGATTCTTTCATAACCCTTATAAAATGAGAGCCTAAACGATCAACATTATGAAGAGGGAACTGTTGAACATCTTAGCCTGTCCGATCTGCAAGGGAGATTTGAATTTGGAGGTTGAGGAGGAAAACGAGGAGGAGATCATTTCTGGTAAGCTCATCTGCACGAAATGTGGAACAGAATATCCGATTGAGGATGGTATCCCGAACATGCTACCTCCCGAATTGAGGAAGTGATCATCATGAAGTATATCGTCATTACCGGTGGAGTTATGAGTGGTCTTGGAAAAGGGATAACAACCGCTTCGATCGGCAGGCTTTTGGTTGATATGGGCTATAAGGTCGTTCCGATAAAGATCGATCCGTACATAAACATCGATGCCGGAACGATGAATCCATTCCAGCACGGTGAGGTTTACGTACTTAAGGATGGAACCGAGGTAGATTTAGATTTGGGTCATTACGAGCGTTTCATCGGAGTTGAATTAACCGGTGAGCACAACATAACCACCGGAAAGATCTATAGGAACGTCATAGAAAAGGAAAGGAAGGGAGAATACCTTGGCCAAACGGTACAAATCATACCACACGTTACGGATGAGATAAAGAGCTGGATTAGAAGGGTTGCCGAGAAGAGCGGAGCGGAGATTTGCTTGGTTGAGATAGGAGGAACTGTTGGAGATATCGAAGGGATGCCATTTCTAGAGGCTATAAGACAGATGAAGAACGAGGAGAAGGAAGAAGATTTCATGCTCGTTCACGTCACACTCGTCCCCCTCGATAAGGGTGGAGAACAGAAGACGAAACCAACACAGCACAGCGTTAAGGAGTTGAGAAGTATCGGGTTGCAGCCCGACGTTATAGTCGGCAGATGTGTTGAAAAGCTTCGCCCAGAAACCAAGAGAAAGATATCTCTATTCTGTGACGTTCCCGTTGAGGCTGTTATAAGCAACGAGGACGTTGAAGAGATATACGAAGTTCCATTGAAGTTCAAGGAGGAAGGGTTAGATGAGTACATCCTGAAG
>CAZBFC010000017.1:0-13074 GCA_964491095.1 uncultured archaeon
GACTTCTACAAAGCACGATAATCCTCTCACTCCAAGCGTTTCTGAGCCAAGTATCTTAATCCTCACACAGTTAAAGTTGTTCGATTTGTGTTTATCGATTTCTCTTAGAGTGTAAAATTTTTATGAAAGTTTAAATTTATATTTATTGATCTATTTGATGGTGATATAACACTGCTGGAAACACTTAAACTACATAGCATGGTCTCACCACTATCTATTTAAATTTTTATTATAAAGATTTTAATTTTTTTCTGTATAATAATTAAATATTTATTGTTTTATCTGCAAAAGTAGCTAGCTCAAGCCAATAAGGTTCTAAAAACGTAGCTACGGTAAACAACTATGAACGTTCTAATCTCTGTCAGCGATAAGAAGAACTTAATCGAGTTCGCTGAAGAGTTAACATCACTCGGCTGGACAATCTACGCCACTGAGGGAACGGCAAGTTATCTAGAAAACCATAAAATCCAAGTTAAACGACTGGCAGAGATTACCGGCCTAAAGGAGTCAAAGCAAATAAAAACACTCCATCCGGCCGTATTTGAAAGGATATACTCTGGATTTTTTGGTATGGTCGTGGTAAACCTCTACGAAGTCAAAGGTATCGAAGATATAGATATAGGAGGAGTTGCTCTACTCAGAGCTTCGGCTAAGAACTATCAAAAGGTTCTGCCGATATGCAAACCCAGTCAATATCCAGAGGTGATCGAAAGATTAAAAGGTGGTAGAATCGATGAGAATTTCAGACTTAGACTTGCGATAGAAACGTTTGAGTACATCATCAAATACGACAGCGAAATACTCGAAATGCTGAGAAGGAAAAGTAGAAATATCTAAAGACCTAAGATATTTTTAAATTCTTCTGAAGGTGGTAAAATGGTTCGAAGGGCAAAGTTAGTCAACGATATAGTTGAGCTCGTCCCGATTCTACAGCTATTTTCAACAAACCTCTACAAGAACGTTTATGAAACTCTACTCTCAGAATGGCTGACTTTCAACGAATTGAAAGATAGATTCGGTGAAGGCGTAGAGGAGGCTCTAAAAATTTTGAAACACGCAGGAATGCTTGAGGTTAAATGGAGAATGCCATCGGATCCCGCAGGAAAGCCCGAGAAGGAATACCACGTCAGCTACACTCATATAAGCGCAAACATCTATGCCCCCCTTAAAGATCTAAACAAGATACTTGAGGTCGTATTCATGCCGGATGACGAGTTTGAGGAAATAGTCCAAAAGATCATCAACGAAGTCAAGGCGGGAAGGATGTCTGTTCAGCATATAAGCAAGAGCTTAGGTTTGGATCCAATCATAATCAGGGCAGTTGCGAAGAAGTCTTTGAAGTTAAACCTCAAAGGTCAGCTCGTGGAGCTTGCTAAGGAAGAGGAGTTATGATCAGAGATCTGCTGAACAAATTTAAATGGCATCCAGATTACGACTTCAGCAAGGTTGTGATCGTATACATAGACAGACCGAAGGGATTTTCAGAACTTAGGGGAGATGAAATCGAAAAGATCGGACACAAGTTTTTGTACCTGTATTCCGGCACAGCTATTCCCATGCACCGCATAGTTGAAATTAGGTACGGCAACGAAGTGGTTTGGAGGAAGAGAAATGGCGGTGGTAAGGAGTAGGCTTAAGAAAGAGATGGACAAACTTGCATTGGATTTCTCATCATCCCTTAGCCACGATGCAAAGATATTCTACTACGACATCCTCGTGGACATAGCCCACGTCTTGGGATTGCTTAGATGTGGACATATTGGTAAGGAAGATGCCAGAGAAATAATCAGAGCTCTGTTTGAGGTCAGAGAGGCCGGATACGATTCTTTGCCTAAAGATTGTGAGGATGTTCATGAAGCCATCGAAGCTGAGGTGACTAAAAGAACACCAGCTGGAAAAAGGATGCATACTGCAAGGAGTAGAAACGATGAAGTTGCAACCTGCTTAAGGATGTTTGCAAGAGATAAGCTTCTCTCCCTAGCGTTCTCACTACTTGAACTCAGAAGGATTCTAATCGATATCGCTGAGAATAACGTCGATACGATCATGCCCGGATTTACCCATCTACAATACGCACAACCTACGGTTTTAGCTCATCACATGTTAGCCTATCACGACATGATCGAGAGGGATTTTGAAAGAACCATGGATGCCTTTAGGAGAGTAAACCTATCGCCTCTAGGCTCAGCAGCCTTCGCCTCTACTTCATTTAAGCTTGACAGGAAATATACGGCTGAATTGCTTGGATTTGATGGGATCGTTGAAAACAGCTGTGATGCCGTTGCAAGCAGAGATTTTTTGATCGAATCAGTCTTCATCTCAGCTTCTGCAATGCTATCCTTAAGCAGAATGGCAGAGGAGATAATCCTATGGTGCTCCGAATTTGGCTTCATAGAATTGCCAGATGAATACGCTTCCTCATCCTCCATCATGCCTCAGAAGAAGAATCCGGATATCGCCGAACTCATAAGAGCCAAAGCTGGCAGAGTTTTGGGAAACTTGGCTGGAGTAATGTCCATTTACAAAGCTATGCCTCTTACCTACAACCGGGATTTTCAGGAGATGAATCCCATTATGTTCGAATCGCTCGAGATCGCGGATGTTTCGGTAATTCTGATGACTAGGATGCTTGAGAAGATCGAATTTAAAAAGGATGTGATGCTTGAGAAGGCTTTAAAAGGCTTTGCTCATGCAACCGAGCTTGCGGATCTCATCACCAAAAAGGGTGTTCCGTTTAGGGATGCGCATAAGATAGTTGGAAAACTCGTTGCAGAAGGCTTAGAATTCAATGCTGAAAACGTTAAGAGAATTGCTAAAGAACTTGGTTATGAGATAGAGCTCAGAGAAGATGAGCTTAGGTTTGATGCTAAAAAGATCGTTGAAAGCAGAGATAACTTGGGAGGTACTTCAAGATCTGAGATCTTGAGGATGATCAAAGCTAGAAAGAGAAGGCTTGAAGAAGATCGAGAGATGTTGGCCGAGATCGTCGATAGGATCAGTCAGAGGCTTGAGAGATTGTATGATGAAGCTATGAAGATCTTAAAAGATTAACCCCTAGAAATTCCATTGAAAAGTAATCAAAAAGGATAAAACCCCCAACGATCATTCGAAAGGTATGGAACTTCAGGGAAAGAGAGTCCGGATTAAAGCTAAGGGTAGGATTTTTGAAGGAATTGTAATGCCATCCTTTACGGACTGTCTCGTTCTCAAGCTCGATAATGGTTATAACGTTGGCTTTAAGGATTACGAGCTCATAGAGATAATAGAGGAGAAGCCTATAAAGTTCCCAACTCCAAAGCTTGAAAAGAGGGAGGGGCTGCCCAACGTCAAGATAATCTCAACGGGCGGAACCATCGCAAGTAGAGTGGATTACAGGACAGGAGCCGTAACAAGTCAGTTCACGGCCGAAGAGATCGCCGGAGATGTACCCGAGCTACTTGAAATCTGCAACGTGGATGCCATGCTCCTTTACAACATCCTAAGCGAGAACATGAAACCGCAGAACTGGATAGAGCTGGCAAGGGAAATTTACTCCTCGATAAAGAAGGGGTACGATGGGATCATAATCACACATGGTACAGATACTATGCACTACACAGCCTCAGCCTTGGCGTTTATGCTTTCAACTCCAGTGCCTATAATCTTGGTGGGAGCACAAAGAATAAGAGACAGACCTTCAAGCGACGCTGCTATGAACCTATTTTGCGCAGCAAAGGCAGCTACTTCCGATTTGGGAGAAGTTGCCGTTGTAATGCATGGAAGCACGAGTGACGACTTCTGCTACATCCATCGTGGCGTAAAGGTCAGGAAGTGCCACACATCGAGAAGGGATGCGTTCAAATCGATAAACTTCCCACCGTTGGGTAGGGTGGATTACCCCTCCGGCGAAATTACTTGGTTCGTTGAAGACAGATTCAAGAGAAACGAGAGAGAACTCGAGCTTAGAGATAGGCTTTACGATAAGGTGGTTCTTATAAAGTTCTTCCCGGGACTTAAGCCTGACATACTCGATTACTACTACGATAAAGGTTATAGAGGTTTCGTTTTGGAAGGAACAGGATTGGGGCACGTTTCAACGGACTGGCTTGACACGATAAAAAGAATTTCTGAGGATAGCTTGGTAGTGATGACATCACAGTGTCTCTGGGGAAGGATATGCGATAGAGTCTACGATACGGGCAGATATCTACTCAAGGCAGGAGTCATCGAAGGAGAGGACATGCTACCGGAAGTCGCACTCGTTAAGGTCATGTGGCTTCTGGGCAACTACGATTTGGAGGAAGCTAAGAAGCTAGTTAAAGTGAATCTGGTTGGAGAAATTACACCAACAACGAAGTACGAAACTATCGAATGATAAACTATTCTTTTTTTAAATTAAGGCAAAGGTTTATATATTTGCCAATATATAGCAAAAAACATGGCTTTGCTAACGCCGTTCTGGATACTGATTGCCGGACTGATTGCAATAATAGTCGGATTTATTGCTGCTGGAATCAGAGTGGTCAAAGAATACGAGAGAGGAGTTATCTTCAGACTCGGAAGACTTGTTGGAGCGAGAGGCCCGGGACTGTTCTTCGTAATTCCGATAGTCGAGAGTATGGTTAAGGTTGATCTCAGAACTATCACTTACGACGTTCCGACGCAGGAGGTCATCACAAAGGACAACGTCACGGTAAGGGTTAATGCGGTAGTTTATTACAGGGTAGTAGATCCAGAGAAAGCTGTGACGGAGGTTAGGGACTTCATGTACGCTACAGCCCAGATCGCCCAGACAACTTTGAGGAGTGTAATCGGTCAGGCCGAACTCGATGAACTTCTTTCAGAAAGAGAAAAACTAAACGCAAGATTGCAGCAGATAATCGACGAGGCAACAAATCCATGGGGTGTTAAAGTTACGGCTGTGGAGATCAAGGATGTCGAGCTACCAGAGGAGATGAAGAGAATCATGGCAATGCAGGCTGAAGCTGAAAGGGAGAGAAGGGCAAAGATAATCAGAGCGGACGGAGAATATCAGGCTGCGCAGAGATTGCTTGAAGCTGCTCAGATATTGGAACAGAGTAGGGGAGCCATGATGCTTAGGATTTTGCAGACGTTGAATGAGGTGGCTGCAGAGCAGGCAAATACGATAGTTTTGCCGATACCAATCGAGATACTGGAGTATTTCAAGCGTAAGAGCAGCAGCAACTGAAATTTTTAAATTTTTACTGAGACAGTATCTCTATTATAATTTTATTTGATTAAATTAATTAATACAAAGAATGATCAGATGTCCCCAAATATCCTCTCAATCAGCCACTTCGAATCGAACTTAACCAGGTCGTCATAACCCTGCCCGGTTCCTAAGAAAAGAATCGGTTTTCCAGTAACGTAACTGATTGAAATGGCAGTTCCACCCTTCGGATCTGCATCGATCTTCGTTAGAATAGATCCATCGATACCGACCGCTTCATTGAACATCCTCGCCCTCTCAACCGCATCATTCCCGGCGATGCTCTCATCCACGAATATAGTCAAATCTGGCTTGGTAACCCTTTTGATCTTGCTGAGCTGATCGATCAGGTTCTTCTTGGTGTGCATCCTTCCTGCCGTATCCGCAAGTACGACATCGATTCCCTTGCTTTCGGCATGCTTTATCGCATCGTAAATTACAGCCGCAGGATCTGCTCCGGGCTTATGCTTAATGACTTTAACTCCAAGCCTGTTGGCATGTTCCTCCAACTGTTCAATGGCTCCAGCCCTAAACGTATCCCCAGCTGCCAGTACAACGGAATAGCCGTAATCCATAAGCCTCTTTGCAATCTTTGCAATCGTCGTAGTTTTGCCAGTTCCGTTGACTCCAACGAATATGATGTTGAGTGGCTTCTTCTCCTTAAGCTTCATCTGAACGAATTCGTCGAAGTCGAACTTATTTGCATCTAAGATCTCCTGAATTATCAGCTTAAGTTCGTTAATAACGATATCCGATAGTTTTTCACCGATCTTCTTAGTTCTACCAACCAACCTCTCCTTGAGCTTTGAGGATATCTCCTCAACAACCTCAAAAGCCACGTCACTCTCAAGCAAAATAATCTCAAGATCCTCTAAAATCTCCTCAACTTTCTTTTCATCGATGAGTACTTCTCTATCGACTATGAGAGTTTTGATCTTGCTAACGATGCTTATCTTCTTCTTTGGCTTTTCAGCCTTAGTTTCGGTTTTGGCTTCAATTACAGGCTTAACCTGCCCGGCTGTGGACTTCTCGACCTTAACCTGCTCTTTGGTTTCTACCTCAACCACAGGCTTAGATTCTTCGGAAGGCTTTTCCTCTTTAACCTCAACTTCGGTTTTAGCCTTAATGGATTCGTCAAGTTTCTTCTTAAAAGCGGCTAACTTCTCCTTTAAAAACTTAAACATATCACTTCTTCTCCTCTTTCTCCTTTAAAGCTTTAGCCAATTCTTCCTGGATAGCCCTCGCCCTCTCCACGATTTGTTGGAGTATTTGCTCAAGTTGAGCTATGTTCTGCTGAATGCTTTCCCTCTTCTTCTTCAAAAACTCTATAGCCTCGCCGACCTCCTTCTCAACAACGACTCCCGCTCCAACATCAACGAGCATCTTCTTAGCATTTTTAACATCTACGTAAGCGAAAACGCCACCACCCAAATTCATCAGAGCTTCCACACCATCATCAAGAGAGTTAAAATACTCCAAACTCTCAATCGTCTTTTCAAGCTGGGAGTCTATAAGCTCAAGTTCAACTATTCTCCTTTGGACGGCCTCACTTTCAGCCTGTAACTGCTGCAAAATTAAATACTTTTCCTGAATCTCCTTTTCTTCCATCTTAGCACCCCGTCATTCAACGACTCTGATGTTCTTAATTTTTATCAAATGTCTTTTAACTTTGTGGTTGCTTCCGAGCAAGGAGTATACCTTCTCCAAAGCGTACCTCTCATTGTGGGCTTCAACAACCTTTCTAAACTTCTGCCACTGATTGGCGTTCTTAAAGACTCCTTCCACCTCAAACTTCATCGCACCACCTCCCTAGGGGAATAAAGATTCCTCAATCATACCCAATTCAAATCCAGTGGTATCCTTTCCGGCTATATATCCCTTAGAGTTTGCAACCAATCCCGTTCCTACCATATCACTGCCAAAGTTCACGGTTCCAGTTCCAACTTCGACCTTCATAACGTCCTCAACCTTCTTTATCTCCCATTCGCTTGCATTTGGATTCAGCAATCCTCCCTTGTTTGTGACCACAGCGGACATCCCCACGGTTTTTATCCCACCTATCGTACTCCTAGCCGTTTCAACGTTCAAATGTTCTTCAACTGCCGAAATTATCGCATCGTCAGCATCTGGATGAACTATCGCACCTTTATCGTTCACACATACGATGTTTCCTAAGCATGTCATCGGAGTTTTGACGACGTAAACTTCAAACAGTTTTTCAAGGATCTCCTTTTCCTTTGTCCTTATCTGATCGCTTACGATTATTCCATTCGAATTGGCACAAGCTAAGGCTCCTACAAGCTCGGAGCCGGCAATCGTAGTAACTACAACTTCAACATCGAGTTCCTCCTCAAGGTACCGCTTGGCCTTCTCGTCGTTTACTCCAAGTACTGCAAAATTTTCAGTGGCCCTTATGTACAATCCAATCAGTGGTACTCCCCTTATAGCAAGTAGTTTCGGCATGCTACGCTAACTCTGCTTCTACAACTCCATCCTCAAACTTCACAGCCCTGATTCTGATCTTTGAAGGCGGTTTTTGAGCTCCCCTCTCCCAGACCTTCTCGTTTATACTCTTGTCGATCTTGATCTTGTCCGGCTCAACCTTCATGTGCCTGCTGAGAAACATCCTTATATACTTCATCGCCTTCTTGGCTCTAAGCCACCTCGGATACCTCTTCATCTTGTGCTTCAACCTGATTGAGTAGACCCTCTCAACGACGATCTTCGTCATACCAACCACCTCAGACCTTCAGCTTATTATGTCTCCAGTACCTTCTCGCCGGACTTGTAACAACCCTTCTCTTAGTCTTAAGCGTAACCCAAAGTGGGGGCCTTCTGTTAGCTTTCAAAAATTTCGCCAATCTCTTTTTTACACCAACGGTCTTCTTCCCCATAACCATCACTTCCTAATAATTCTTGGCTCTCTCCTTCTCGCAGAAATCTGCCTGAGTATCGAAACCAAAACCTCATCGCTAATCCTCTGCTTGATCCTTCCAGCCTGAGCCAGAGCTATAAGTTGGTTCTCCACAGCCTCAGCTATATCGGGATGGGCCAACTTGAGTCTTGCTAGTCTTTCCCTGGCCTCAGGTTCGAGTATCCTTCTCAGAATTTCCTTCTTCTGTAATTCAATCTGTCTCTGCAGTTCCTGCTGTCTTCTGAGCTCCTCAAGCTCTCTCTGCCTTTGCAACTCGAGTAACTTCCTCCTTCTAATCTCTTCAAGCTCTCTCTCGTCCATGTTTATCACCCTCTAAGATTTTGCGTTAAGGTATATTTAGTATTTCGCAAGCTCTGGAATTTGCTTGACAAGCTCTCTCTTGATCTCCGCCGCGATCTTATCCAAGAACGACCTACCCTTTGGTGTTACGACCCTACCCTCAGGAGTCTTCGCCACGAATCCCGCCTTTTCAAGTTGCTGAAGGGCTTTTCTTATTATCGAACCGCTACCCTTTCTGAACTTCGGAGGTTCTACTCCTCTCCTCTTTCTTCCGCCGTAAGCCGTTCTGAGCCTTTCAATTCCAACTGGTCCATCTATGTATACCTTTCTGAATATCGCAGCCACTCTGATCCACCACCAATCCGGCTGTTCTGGTGCTCTCTCCTTGTGAACACCTGTCTTCACGAATTTTGCCCACTCCGGTGGAGTGAACTCCGGCATCTCTTTAAGTTTTTCTGCAACCCTCTGAATCAGCATATCCGGCGGAACATCATACACCGTCGCCATATCAACACCTCTTAAACGTTAGAACAAATCCCCTAAAGTCCACCAATTTACCGTTAACCTTTTCAGCAATCTCCTTGGCAAGTTGTTTTTTATCCTTACCCTGCATCGCACCAATTGTCCTAAAGTTTTTAAGCATTCTAACCTTAACGATTCCACGCTTTTCAAGCACCATGTTTATCTCTCTTATCAAACCTTCCGTAATTCCCTTCTTCCCCACATTGATCGTGACAATGTCATCCTTCTTCATAGGCATTCTTTTAGGCTCTCTGAATTGTTTAAAAATTTTTGCCGTTGCCAAGTTATTCAAATATAAATTTGATTTTTAATCCAGCGCTCAACGATCGACAGTTCTTCTAACCGCGCTGATCGTTTATCAGTCAAGAACCTTTATGGCGTTCTCTGGGCATATCTTGGCACATACTCCGCACGATGTGCATAAGGCCGAATCTATCTTTGGCCTTCCATTTTCAATGAATATGGCTGGACATATGAACTCCATAACACACTTCATACAACCGTTACATCTTTCGGTTATCGTGAAGGGTTTCAGCTTCTTACCCTTCCTTCTCATCTCCCTCACTCTCAAAATTGCACATTTCTGTCTCGCTACGACCACAGCCACACCATCATGCTCCAACGCTTTCTTAAGAACTTCCTCGAGTTTCCTTATGTTGTAGGGATTCACGACTTCGACGAATTTAACACCCACACCTCTGGCAACATCTTCGATCTTCACAACACCACCGATCTCTCCGCATCCGGTAATTCCAACTCCTGGATGAGGCTGATGGCCAGTCATTCCAGTCGTTTGATTGTCGAGAACGATAAGCACGAACTTCGCTTTGTTGTAGACGGCATTTATCAAAGCTGGAATTCCGGCATGCAGAAACGTTGAATCTCCGATCGTTGCAATTATATTATCCCTAATAACTCTGCTCAAGCCGTTCGAAACTCCAACGCTTGCACCCATGCATATGCATATGTCGACGGCCTCAAACGGTTTGTTTATGCCCAAGGTGTAGCAACCTATATCGCTCGGCAAGCATGCGTTTCCCAACTCATTTACGACCTTTCTTATTACGTAGAAAGTCGCTGTATGAGGACAGCCTGGGCAAAGAACTGGTGGACGTGGAGGTGCAAGTTTTGCAAGCTCTTGACCTCTTTTCTCAATGGTATCGTAATCAATGCTTGGTTTAACTCTGAGAAGCTTTGCTATTCCCACCTCAACTATCGCAACGTTAAACTCGTAGTCCATAGGTAAATGCCCACTGAGTTTACCGTAAACCTCCTTTGAGACAGTTTTAACCTGTAACTCAACGAACGGATCGACCTCCTCAACAACCAACACCTTATCAACCTGAGAGACGAAATCCTTTATCAAATCCATAGGCAAGGGATACATCGATGAAAGTTTTAAAATTGGAACATCCAGTTTAAGCCTTTGAACGGCCTCCTTCGCATAGGCATAGCTCAAACCGCATGCAATTATCCCCAACCTCCTATCCTTGCCTTCTTCGATCCAATTGCGATCCCAATTGCAGAAGAACTTCTCAAGCTTCTCAAGTTTCTTCCAGAGCTCCTTTTTAAGAACCCTAGCATGTGCTGGCAGGACAACATCCGTTTTAGGATTCTTCTTCCACTCAACTTTCTCAAGCCTCTTTTCTGGAATCTTACCAAGCTTTACAACTCCTCTAGCATGGCTGAGCCTCGTGTACGTTCTAAGCATCATCGGCAGACCAAATCTCTCTGAGATTTCAAAAAGTTCCTTTGTGATATCCTTAAGCTCCTGAACGCTTGAAGCTTCAACCACGGGAATCTTTGCAGCGATTCCGTACCATCTGTTGTCTTGCTCGTTCTGACTGCTGTGCATGAAGGGATCATCGGCCGAAACCAAAACGAAGCCTCCTCTTGCACCTATGTAGGCGAAGCTGAACATGGCATCACTTGCAACGTTGACACCTACGTGCTTCATCGCACACATACCCCTCTTGCCAGCTAGGGATGCACCCAAAGCTACCTCAAAGGCAACCTTCTCATTAGTCGAATACTCCATATGCATGAAGCCTTTCAAAACCTTACAGGCTTCGGAAAGTGTATCTCCTATTTCCGATGAGGGTGTTCCAGGATAGCATGCAAATACGTCAATTCCAGCCTCCAAAGCTCCTCTCGCAATAGCTTCATTGCCCAACAAAAATACAGTTTTACCTTCTTCCTCCAAAACGTCTTTGAGCATGGTTTAAACTAAATCGGAGCCTATTTAAGTTTGTTGATTTACGAAAGTGTTATTAGTTTAGCCGTGAATTAGCCGAAAAATGAAGTTACTAACGATTGGTGTTGGTAAGAAAGGCTCAGAACTTTCAAGCTTACTCGCAAAGAAAGGGGTCAAGGTGAATAAAATTCCGCTCTTTAGGTGTTACGCTGTCACAAATAACTTGGAGGATCTGAAATCGATAAAATTGAGTCAAAAAAATAAATTTTGGTTAATGGCAGGAAACAGCAAGGTTGACGTAAGGAGCATACTGAACGAGATCCTTAGCAGATACGAAATCCATGAAGGCTCATTGATAATCACATCGCTTGATGACGAATTCGGTGTTATGACTGCCGTTGAGTTTGGAAAGAGACTCATGGACTACTCCGAAGATCCCGTAATAGGTTTGGGAATAGTTCCATCAATTGAAAACATGAATCCCAACGAGCTGAAGCAAAGAATTAGAAAGTTCAAGGATGCTGTCAGAGTTCTGATGCTTGCCGAAGAAAGTAGAATCGATCAGAATCTAATCGAAGCTCTGAACATAATTGCCAGAGTTGGAGAGATCGATCTAAAGAAGAAGGTTGCAGGTGAAGTGGTGATAGATACCTCTGACGTTTTTAACGCGTTGATGTGTGAAGGTTTTTCTGTGTTTGGCTTTGCGAAGAGAAGGTTACCGATTTCATGGCTGTACAAGGTTTTATTGAGAAGGGAGAGTGAATTGGTTGCTGTTCGGACTCAAAGGATGGTTGAGATGATAAACAGTGCACTACAAAATCTGAGTATTCAGGGAGACACAGAAACAGCTAAAAGTGCACTCATAGTCTTTGCCGGAAATCCAAACGAGATTACGATGGACGGTATGTTTTCATGCATTGAAATAATAGAGAATCTTAACAACAACATAGTAGTTAGATATGGCGATTACCCGATTCCAAGGGCACCCTACATAAGTGTTGTCTTGCTCTTAGCCGGAATTACAAGATTCAAAATTTAGGCAAAGTGGGGAGTTATGTAAGCCTCCACGAATGCAGCAACTATAAGCATTGGAACTACTATTTTAAAGTAGTAGCTTAAAGCTACATCTATACAACTCCTGATTGAAATTCTATCACCCGTTATCCTTCTATAGAACATCCTTCCAAGCCATAGTCCATAGCTGCAGGCCAAAATTATCGCCGGTATCTCGATTATGCCGTGAGGTAAGATCATCATCAACACCTTCTTTAAACCCATCTTCAAGCCCACAGTGTATAAAACGAGACCAACTAGAAATCCGTTGATAAACACGAAGAATATCGGAACCAAACCGAAGAAAACACCAAGGATCATCGCAATTAGGGCCTTTATCGAGTTATTGAGAAATATCACAAGAAATATCACAATGGGAGGTAGGAATTTTATAAAGCCCAGTTCAGATGAGAACTGATGTAAAAATTGTTCGGCTTCCTCTGGATTATTCCTAGCAGTATGATAACCAGCTAGGGACGATAAAGCAAAAATGACTGTTAGCACGATGAAGTACGCGACGATCTCTTTTTTGTTCATAAGACATCAATCACTCAAGTAGCATATAGATGTTGCGAAAGAAAAATTAATATAGCATGACATTTTGCGAGAAAGAGAGGTGAAAAAATGGCTGAGAACGCAGTGTTTGTGGGTAGTAAACCGGTAATGAACTACGTGTTGGCCGTATTGACACAGTTCAACAGCGGAGCGAAGGAAGTGGCAATAAAGGCAAGAGGTAAAGCCATAAGCAGGGCTGTAGACGTTGCAGAGATCGTCAGGAAGAGATTCCTGGCAGATGTCGACGTTAAGGATATAAAGATATCGACGGAGAAGGTTGAAAGCGAGCAGGGAGAAGCTAACGTCTCGGCTATAGAGATCGTGCTG
>CAZBFC010000018.1:0-1532 GCA_964491095.1 uncultured archaeon
GGTATGTTAAGTCTGAAGATAGCAGAGGAGCACATGAAGAGCAGAGATAAGAATCCCGAAGGAGTTTTGGAAACAACCGGATCGAAAAGGTAAACCATTACACTACTCTCCTTACCCAACAACTTAACTAGAATCTCACCGCTACGTCTCATCGTGAAGAGTTCCATCTGGCCAGGGGTGTCAATTATCACATAAGGCGAGCCTTCATATTCAATTTCATCTTTTATATCTTTTGCGATGGTGCTGATTAGGTCGGCTCCGATTATCTGAGCTCCGTTTGGCCCAACTTCGTACTTCTCCATTATGTCTGCAAGGGTAAACCACTCTCTAACGTCTATATCTGGAGTGTAGGGTAGATTGTCAGCTCCGGGATCGAGGTTGACCGTGATGTTGTCAAGCTTCTTGAAATCCAACCATTCCGAAAATGCCTTTGTAAGATACGTTTTTCCAGCACCGGCAGTACCAACCATGTATATAAACACCTGATGCATAATTTGACGCTTAGACTACCGATTAATTAACGTTGCTACTCAAATCTCATCGATAATTTTTCCAGCATTCATAACCAGAATTCTATCGGATATCACTTTTGCGAGTTCTAAGTCGTGCGTTATAAATAGATAGGACATTTCAAACTTCCTCTGCAGATCCATGAGCAGTCTGATGATCGAAGCCTGAGTGGACAGATCGAGCATCGAAGTTGGTTCATCGCATACGATGAATTTCGGATTTAAAGTCAGGGCTCTTGCAATAATAGCCCTCTGCAATTCTCCTCCGCTCAATTCATGTGGATACCTTTCTAAATGCTCTTCCTTTAGTCCCACAGCCCTGATCAGTTCAAGGATTCTGTCCTCCTCTTCGGTTTTACTGCTGACAAGTTTATGTATCCTCAAAGGTTCTGCAATGCTGTCGTAAATTATCCATCTCGGATCTAAAGCCTCATCCGGATGTTGCGGTATCAACTGCATCTTAGTTCTGATCTTCCTGAGTTCTCTCCCTTTGAGCTTAGTTAGTTCTATCCCATCGAAGATTACCTTGCCCGCATCGGGCTTAATAAGCATGAGCAAGATCTTACCCAGAGTTGATTTTCCACTCCCACTCTCACCAACCAAAGCGACGGTTTCACCCTCTTCAATCTTTATATCCACTCCATCAACGGCGACAATACTTTTACCACCGAATATTCCAGACCTGAAGATCTTTCTAAGTCCGATACCTTCAATCATACAACCAACACCTAACGAATCTACCATCCACACCTATAAGCGGAGGTTCAATCTCACATCTCTCGCTTGCAAATTCGCACCGCTCTCTGAATCTACAGCCTTTTGGAGGGTTTATCATGCTCGGCTGGAATCCCTTAATCGGCTTTAAACCTCTCGAAGGTAGAGAATCGAGCAAACCCTTCGAGTATGGATGTAGAGGTTCGTTGAAGAAATATTCCGCTGGAGAGACTTCAACTATCTTACCGCAGTACATAACAGCGATCCTGCTAGCAAGCTTTTCAGCAAAGTTCAGATCGTGGGTTATTA
>CAZBFC010000019.1:0-2034 GCA_964491095.1 uncultured archaeon
ACTATCGGCCCGTATATTGTCCCTAGGCCTCCTATAACGGCTGCAAGTATTATCATCAACATGAGTGGTATGTCGAAAAGGTCTGGCCCAACAGTAATCCTGTAATGAACCATCACGGCTCCGGCCAATCCAGCAAAGAACGCACTCAAACAGAATGCTATCAGCTTATATCTGACTACATCTATTCCGACTGCTTCAGCAAGTTCTTCATCCTCCCTAATTGCCTTTAGCTTTATTCCCAACGGACTCCTGATTATGTAGATCGTCGCAACTATGCAGATTAGCATGAATGCGAACGATATGTAGTACTTCGCAATCAAGCTTGAAGCCAAGGCCTTCTCAAATCCTACCGAGAATCCTTCGTATCCTCCAAATACGTTAGAGTAGACGTTTAAAAGCTGGATGCAGATCAAGGGCAGTATCGCTGTAACCAAAGCAAGATAGTAACCCTTCAATCTTAGGCATATGACTCCGATTGCAAAGCCAAAGGCCATTGCCATCAAACCGCCGAGAACTATCGTAACCCATATCGGAAGCTGTGGAAGCAGGATTCCCAATCTCTCAGGATTTTGAAGCAGAGCAGTTGTGTATGCCCCAATTCCAATAAACACCGTATGTCCCAGGTTGATCTGCCCAGCATAGCCAGCAATTAAATCCCAGCTTATCACGTAAACTACAAAGATGAACGTTAGTCCCAGCAAATATACCGCCGACTGTGGGGCAAACGTTGGAAGGATCGCCAGTATTGCCAACGATATCAGCGCAAGCCACGTCATTCACTCCACCCCGAATAGTCCCTTCGGTCTGACTACGAGTATGAATATTATGGTAACCAAAGCCGCAATTTCGGCCCATCTTGGCTCGTAAAGCATCGAAATCGCAACCTGAATAAATCCGATTATGAACGAGGCTATTATGCTGCCTCTAACGCTACCTAAGCCGCCCAGAATCACTATCGCAAATGCGTAAATCAAGACTCTGAAAGCTGTGGCTGGGTTTACCGCATAGATTTGAGCGTACAAAATTCCAGCCAAACTTGCCAACATCGCCGAAATCATCATCGTAATAGAATACACCCATTCGACATCTATTCCTACGAGCATCGAAGCTTCCATATCCTGCGATGTCGCCATTATGAACTTTCCGACCTTCGTCTTCCTTATGAATAGATCCAAGCAAGCTATTACAACCATTGCAATTCCCAAGATGAGCAGTCTGTTCGTCGGAACCGGCACACCAGCGATTGTTACAAGTCCCGAAATCAGCGACGGATAAGATTTTGAAATGTCCTTAAATAATGCGAGCAGGATCTCTTCAATAAGTAAAGCTAAAGCTAAGGTTATCAGGATGACCATGACTTCGTAATTCTTTATCGGGCTTATGAACGCTCTATAAACGATCCAGCCAAACGCACCAACCAAAACTATGGCTGGAACGATTGAGAGATAACCCAGATAGGGATAGAGTAGAATTGCACAGTAGGCGCCCAAAACGAAGAAAGTACCGTGGGCAAAGTTCAAAATTCTCGCAACGCCGAAGACTAAGCTAAAGCCTGAAGATACCAGAGCCCAGATCGAACCGATGATAATTCCATATATAAGGACTTCCAGCATTCATCGCAAGGGAACTGAAAAAATTTAAGAATTTTTTCATTTGATCTTCGAGCCTAAGGGTACATCCCTGTCGGGATGTAACAGAACAGGTTTTCCGTTTACATCGACTGCCAAAACCATTCCCCTGCTTTCGACACCCATGAGCTTTGCCGGTTTGATATTCACCAAAACTGGAACGAGCTTTCCTATGAGCTCTTCCGGCTTGTAGACTTCTGCAATTCCAGCGACTACTTGTCTAACTTCGTTGCCCAAATCGATCTCGAGCCTTATCAGTTTCTTGCTACCCTTGATTCTCTCGGCCTTTACAATTTTGCCAATTCTTATGTCGAGCTTGGCGAAGTCCTTTATATCCACCAACTCTTCCCTCTTTTCGGCTTCCTCAGCCTTCTTGATCCTCTCATACATGATCTTTTCCATTTCC
>CAZBFC010000020.1:0-4376 GCA_964491095.1 uncultured archaeon
TCTATGCCCGTATCAATTATGCACACGTTCACACCGACACCCATGGTGTAGTTCCAAACCAAATTGGCCTTGATGTCTTGAATGTTCCAGGGAATCGTATCCATGTAATTCGCAAACTCATATGCATGGACAATCACATTCGGTTCCACAGCTACAACATCCTTCAATTTTTTGATCTTCTCCACAGCATTCTTTGGCAGATCGACCAGCATTGCATTTATGACATGATACTCCCTCTTTATCTTACCACCATAGCTTCTTACGACCATTTTATCCTGTAAACAAGGTTTATGTTTATATAGAATAATATACTCATCTGCTAATGCCGTTCCTTGCAGTAGAACTATAACCAAAATTAACAAACTCAGTTTCCTCATGAGTTTTTGATTGATGTCTTCAAAATATATACGTTTCGAAAATCTAAAAAGTTTTAACATTTACGTTGCACTATGAGTAAGGTCGTTCTGTCCTACTCCGGTGGCTTAGATACGACGGTCTGTATTCCACTTCTCAAAGAAAGGTACGGTTTTGATGAGGTTATTACGGTTACAGTTGATATAGGTCAACCTGAAGATGAGATAAGGAAGGCTGAAGAGAGAGGTAAGAAATACGCGGATAAGCATTATACCGTAGATGCTAAAAAGGAATACGTTGATCTGCTCTTCAAGCTCATAAAGGCCAACGGTGAATATGAAGGATACGTGCTCGGAACGGCTTTGGCAAGACCTCTGATAGCTGAGAAGGTTGTTGAAATTGCGAAGAAGGAGAACGCCGATGCAATAGCACATGGATGTACTGGAAAGGGAAACGACCAGTTTAGGTTTGAAAATATATTTTACCAATACGGTTTTAAGGTCATTGCACCGATGAGAGAGCTCAATTTGACGAGAGAATGGGAGATAGAGTACGCTAGGAAGCATGGCATAGACGTTCCGGCGACTAAGGAGAAACCGTACAGCGTCGATGAAAACCTCTGGAGCAGAAGTATAGAAGGAGGGAACTTGGAAGATCCGACGTTCATACCTCCGGAGGATATTTACGAATGGACGACAGATCCAGCCAAGGCTCCAGATGTACCTGAGATCATAAAGATAGATTTTGAAAAGGGTGTACCGGTGGCGTTGAACGATGAGAGGATGGATGGGCTTGAACTTATCAGAAAGCTCAACGAAATAGGAGGAAAGCACGGTATCGGTAGAACCGATATGATTGAAGACAGGGTTTTGGGTTTGAAGTCGAGGGAATGCTACGAGCATCCTGCTGCTACGATTTTGATTACAGCGCATAGAGATCTGGAGAAGTTGGTTTTAAGCAGAAGAGAACTGAAGTTTAAGAGATTCGTTGAGGAGGAGTGGGCGGAGTTGGTTTACTATGGATTGACGAACGATCCGCTGTTCGATGCTCTAAATGCGTTCATAGACAAAACTCAGGAGAGGGTTACTGGTTGGGTTAAAGTTAAGCTTTACAAAGGTTCAGTCATGCCAGTGGCAAGGTATTCTGAGTTCTCACTGTATAAGCCAGAGCTAACATCCTTCGACACAACAGCCATAGACCAGAGATATGCGGAAGGATTCTCAAGGTTCCACGGTTTGCAGGGAAGGATATACAGGGATATAATATCCAAGTGACTAACTTAAGTTTCAGTTAAAAACAAAGAAAATCGAAGAGCCGCCGCCGGGATTTGAACCCGGGACCTGGTGATTACGAGTCACCCGCTCTACCAGGCTGAGCCACGGCGGCAGTGATAGGTTATATATTCGTTGAGATTAAAAGTTTTTTGATGGTTAAAGCGATCGTTCTATTCAGTGGTGGTGTGGACTCGACGGTTGTTGCATACATCTGCAAGCTTAGGGGGTTGGATTTCACAGCTGTTACCTTCGAAGCTGATTACATTCCAAAGAGAGAAATCGAATACGCCAAAAGAATTGCAAAGGTATTGGGGTTTAGGCATGAGGTAATTAGGATTGATGAAATTCCCCAGGAGTTCTTTACAAACACTCCCGAAAGGTGTTATCACTGTAAGAGGACTATGTTAAAAAATATTATTAATATATATGGAAATTGTATCATATTTGATGGCACAAATAAAGACGACTTCAAAGAATTCAGACCGGGTTTAAAGGCGAATGAGGAGTTTGATGTCGTAAGTCCTTTAAAGGATTTGAGTAAGGATGAGGTTAGAGAGCTTGCTAGACTGCTTGGTCTGCCAAATTGGAATAAACCATCAAATTCTTGCTTGGCAACGAGGATAGTTGGAGAAAAAATAACACCAGAAAAACTCAAGATGGTTGAAATGGCCGAGGGTATCATGCACGATTTGGGCTTCAGGATCGTGAGGGTTAGATACGAGCAGGAAAATGCGAGGATTGAGGTCGGTAAGGATGAGATCGGTAAGGTCTTTGAACTCAGAGAGATCATCGTCAGAGAGCTAAAGAAAATAGGTTTTAAAAAGATCATGCTAGATTTGGAGGGTAAAACAGATTAACGCTTGATCTTTCTCTTTAAAAATCGAGATACCTCCTCCAGATCTTCATCGTTCTCAAAGTAAAGTGTTTTTACCGCAAAGAGTGTGGATTTCTTAAGCTTCAATTTGATAACCTTTCTATTGTAATCAACTTCGAAATCCTCAACATTCGATAGATACGTCTTAAATGGCCTGTAACGGATTGTATCGTCGTCGATGTAGTAATATCTGAACTTTCCAAGCGTTATTATTGTATACAGAAATATCATGAGTGAGAAAAATGATAACAATAACAGTGTAACCTTCAGATTGCCCGTAACCAGATACCTATAGATGGAGTACCCAAAGCCAATTATCAACAGAATCGTGCAAAATGTCAACCACCTTTTCCTAGCAACGGGGTTGTTTATCGCTCTGTACCTCCAGATCACGATTCGAGTTTTGCGGAGGTATTTTTATAGTTTTCCAAATATCTCCAAAAAATATTTATCGGTCTACGGTGTTGCTAATGCCGATGAAGGTTAGAGACATAATGACAAGGGATGTTATATATGCAACACTTCCAAACAGTAGGAGGTTTGTCCTTGAACTCTTTAAGAAGTATGGAATTTCAGCAGTTCCGGTTTTGAAGGATGGTGAGGTCGTCGGTATAGTGACAAGGAAGGATATCCTAAGAAAAATTGAGGAAGATCAGTTGGCTTTACTCATGACTCCAAATCCAGTCACGGTTCAGGCTGACGATCCGATCGAAAAGGTTGTGGAGATCTTCATAAACAATCCGTTTCACAGGTTGCCAGTTGTTGAAGGAAAGAAGTTGGTTGGGATAGTCACGGTTAAGGATCTGATTAAGCTGATTGCTGAGTTGGGAATAGATAAACCGGTTAAGGATTACGTAACATACTCAACCGTCTGCGTTTGGGAGGACACGCCTCTCAACATAGTTGGGGAGATCATGAGGCTAAGTAATTCTGAAATTTGCCCTGTTTTAGATTCGAACGCTCATCTGGTTGGTCTAATCGATGAGAAGATAATGCTGACCGAAACTCTGATAGAGGAGTTCATCGAGCAGACGCAATACGCCTCCTCAAGCGATACGGACGATGCGTGGACTTGGGACGGAATCAGGGACTACGCCATCAAGTACTTCGAGATTAGCGTTGTAAAGTTGCCCAAGGAGCCTGTTAAAAAGTTCATGAAGAAGCCCGTCTACGTGTATCCTCAGACTTCAGTTGCGAAATGTGCCAGGGAGATGGTGAGAAACGATATAGATCACATGCCAGTTTTGGATGCTCAGGATAGGCTTATAGGGATGGTAAACGACAAGGACATAATCAAAGCTTTGATCGAGAAGTAAACGATGTCTATTCGATCGCTAACGTTGGTAGTATTTATTTTTGTAGTGTTTACGATCGTCAATACCTCATGTACGACACTGATTATAGATGGTAAAAATAAAACTGAAGAGTTTTTACTTAAAAATGGAGAAATAATTGAATTAAGCTTTGTTCATTCGGTTGAACTTTCAAGATGGATTGAGATCTACGAAGTACATCCAAACTGCTTGGTTCTGATAGAAGCCAAAACGAAATCCTTTGGGTGGGGTTTACCCTTCAGCGGAAACTTCTCATTTGAAGACGGTTGGATGGTTTTCAAAATGGATAGGAAATTCAGGGAGCTTAGGATATCAACTTCAAATTTGAACGATTATACGTTAAAGATCGAAGGGAAAGTTATAAAGCTTGACCGTTTTGGCGATCTTATAACTCTTAAGCCAGAAGGGGGCATGATGCCTTGGATATATCAGAAATTAAGAAAAAGTTTCTTTATGAAGGAGATCTTTCTGGTTAGCAGGCGATCTTAGTTTTGGTTGTTTCGGTAACCTTCTCCATATTCCATCTGGTGAACGGCCTCA
>CAZBFC010000021.1:0-8569 GCA_964491095.1 uncultured archaeon
TTCTTTTGAGCCCACTTATCCTTTACCCTTGCCTTTCTCTTCCTTGCCATGCTAAGCAATGATTGTTGGAGAATTAATAAAGTTTTTCTTCGGACTTGTGATCGAAGAATCGATTTCTATTTTTAGGAAAATCGTTACTTACAAGTTGGATTGGCATTGTTGCTTTTGCTTAACTTCCCAGGGAAAATTTGAAGACCCTCAAAAAGAGATTTTCCAAGAAAGGTGGTTTTAGGGAGTATTTGTCTGTGAGTTTCATCAGCTCTCTGGCTTTTTCTCTTAGACCTTTCACTTCTACATCGATAGTTGCGGTCATTCCGAAGCTTGTCAAATTGGGCAACGTAATAAACCTCCTTGCTAGATGTAATTTTGATGAATGGCTCGATTGAGAAGGTGGCGAAATTACTTGCCAATTCGAAACATGCTGTGGTATTTACCGGAGCCGGAATTTCAGCGGAAAGTGGAATTCCTACGTTTAGGGGGAAGAACGGATTGTGGAGAAGGTTCGACCCAGAGGAGGTAGCTTCGATTCAGGGATTCATGAGAAATCCAAAAGCCTTTTGGAATTTTGCCAAGGAGTTGATTCTGAAGACTAAAGCTGAGCCCAACGCTGGCCATTATGCGATTGCAGAGCTTGAGAAAATGGGAATCGTTAAGGCTGTGATTACGCAGAACATCGATATGTTGCATCAGAAGGCTGGGAGTAAGAGGGTACTCGAACTTCACGGCTCCTTGAAATTTGTGGATTGCTTGGAGTGTGGAAAAACTTACAGATGGGAGGATTTGATTGATGAAATTGAGAAAGGAGAGGTGAGATGCGATTGCGGAAGTTTGTACCTCAAACCGAGGATAGTCTTCTTTGGCGAGAGTTTACCCAAGAAAGTTTTGAGCGATGCTATTGAGGAGGCCAAGAGATCGGACGTTTTCATTGTCGTCGGTTCATCCTTGCAGGTTTATCCTGCTGCGAGCATTCCGTTTATAGCTAAAGATCATGGGGCCAAGCTCGTCATAATAAACGTTGATCCTACAGATAAGGACTGGCTCTTCGATTTTGTAATTTACGGAAGGGCTGGTGAAATTCTGCCCAAGATCGTTGATAGGGTTAAAGAATTTCACCGATGAGTAAGATTATGAAAAAGCAATGGATGCAGTAAAGGAAACCGAGCTAAAAAATTGGAAAAGAAGATTGAGATTTCAAAACATCTGCTAAAAATTCAAGGGCAAAAAAGTGTGATACGACCATCAATCCGACATCAACTACTCCCTTTTAAGCTGTAATCCCTTGTCATTTCTACTCATCACTGACATAATTTTGGAGCATCGTTTTTTAAGAATTTCAGATCTCTCAAGGCCTTCATTTTGGACTCGTTGTCTCTGATGCTATCATCTGAATCTTGACGAATCCCTAACCCCCCAATATATTTTTCATAAGTATTTATCATACCTATCAATTTTAACTTTCACTATTATTTTTCAACAAACCCAGTTTGCAGAACACTTAAATATTTGAAATCACAGAAATATGTGTATGCCTAACATAACGTTATCGATACCGGAAGATGTCTACAGGAAGATGAAGGAGTACAGCGAGATCAAATGGAGCGAAGTTGTTAGAAAAGCGATAGTGGACTATCTAAGAAAGTTAGAAGAGAGTAAAACTGAAATTAGTGCGAAAGAGCTTTTAGAAGAGCTTGGTGATGACTTTAAAAGGAGTTTGGATGAATTGGATATTGAGAAGGCTATAAGGGGTTACGAAAAGATGAGGGATGCCGAATGGAAAAGGATCTCTACGATACGAGCAGATTGATCGATGCATATAAAAAGAAAGAGAAAATTCGAGGATATACAACGATATTCAATCTTATAGAGTTTCCAAAGGCGTTAGAACTCAATCTTACCGTCCTGTATCCTTCAAAATCTGATTATAAATTGGCTTTAAAAATTTCTACGGAGTTGCTGAAGGTTGGAAAACCTATCCCGGCTATAGATGTTATGATTTCAGCAATTGCCATAAACAACGGTTTGAGAGTCATTACGAAAGATAGACACTTTTTGTTCGTCAAAGATGTTATGAAAGATTTCGAAGTCGTTGTGGAAGATTAGACGTTTTTGAGTTCGATTAAATCAGTTTCAATCCGAATTTTTCCAACCTCTTGAAGTGTTTAGCTCGTCATTAGAGGTATACCTTTGGTTATAGCAACGGATGCTATTAAGATGTCCCTGTCGTCGATTAACTCCCCCGATTCTTTGAGGTTTCTCCAACTTTCGCTTGCTTTTAACAACACTTCGTTATCGTGAAAAATGACGACGAAAGCATCTTTGAGCAAATCTTTTGCCTCTTGTACATCTTTATCTATCTCTAGAAGCTCTCTAAGCCTTTTCCTAGCCTTCTCCCGCTTCATCGCAACGTATTCTTCCACAAGCTCCTTATCACCTTTAATCTCCTCAAGTAGTCTTTTAATTTCTTCATTCAAGAGATCATGGTGACTATATAATTACGTAATTTATTTAATTACTTAAACTATTTCGTTGGACAAAAATTTAGATATTAAATAAAAATTAATATTAATTAAATACCAGTATATATTTTAGTATCTAATTTTAATTTTTACATAAATATATTAAGGTAGAATTAAATTAGAAATTTTTATACGGGTACTTTTATTCACTTAACGATCTTGGGTTCTATGTACTCTTTTGGAGCACACTCTATCGGTTCAAGATACTTCCTTAGCACCTTGGGAATCTCAACCCTACCATCCTCAAGCTGGTAGTTTTCGATTATAGCCGTGATTGCCCTCGTTGTGGCTATTGCCGTTGAGTTCAACGTGTGGACGAAACCCTTAGTCGGCTTTCCTCTCTCCTCAGCGTATCTTATATTCAGCCTGTAGCTCTGCCAGTCCGTGCAGTTTGAGCATGAGACCATCTCTCTGTATCTTCCCTGAGCCGGCATCCATGCCTCTAAATCGTACTTCTTTGCCGCAACTATTCCTATGTCTCCGGAGCATATGTTAACGATTCTGTAGGGAATTCCCAATCCCTGCCAAAGCCTTTCGGCGTTCTCAATCAACTTCTCATGCCACTCCCAACTCTGATCTGGCAAGCAGAATACGAACTGCTCGACCTTGTTGAACTGGTGAACCCTGAATATTCCTTTGGTGTCCTTTCCATGTGCACCAGCTTCTTTTCTAAAGCAGGGACTAACTCCTGCGTAGAGCAACGGAAGTTCATCTTCCTCAAGCACTTCGTTCATGTGCATAGCCGCTAGCGGATGCTCGGAGGTGGCTATGAGGTAAAGATCTTCGTCCTCTATCTTGTATATCACCTCTTCAAAGTCGCTGAAAGCTGTAACTCCCTGATACGCCTCTCTTCTCATCATGTATGGAGGATTGACGATCTTAAATCCTTCCTTGGCAAGGAAATCCAAAGCGTAGCATGTTAGAGCAAAATCGAGCCAAACCAAATCGTCAAACAGATAGTAAAACCTCGAACCGGCAACCTTTCCAGCCCTCAATATGTCTGCCCATCCAAATTTCTCAACCGCATCAGCATGCCCCAACGGGGGTTTGTCTATTATCTCATATTCAACATCGAAGCCCTTCGTTTGCTCCAAAAATTGATCAAGATACTCTTTATACACCTTGGGCTTACCCCAGAACCTTATCGGAACGTTGTCATTCTCATCCTTGCCAGGTGGAACGGACTCATGCAGGATGTTCGGAATCGAAAGAAGAACTTTGTTGAGTTCTTCCTCGATTTTTCTTAGCTCTTCCTCTCCCTTCTTAACGAGTTCGGATATTTCCTTAGCTTTAGCGATCAATTCAGCCCTCTTCTCTTTTGGAGCGGATTTTATCTCCTGAGATAGCTTGTTCCTTTCATGTCTCAGCTTATTTAGCTCCTTGAGCTTCTGCCTCCATAGTTTATCGAGTTCTATCGCCCTTTCAACTATCTCAACGCTTTCTCCTCTCTTTTTCTGTGATTCGATGAGAATTTGCGGATTCTCTCTTAAAGCTTTGAGTATGCTCCACATAACAGACAAGCCAAGATCTGCGCTGTTTAAAAGATTTAATCGCAAATCAATTTTTGAAGGATTTATTCAATTTTATTGAACTAAATTATCATTATGATAATTCAATAAATTTTTCTTTTTAAATAAATAGATTTTCGAAAAATTTTTATTTTCAATCGAATCCTAGGATTTATGGTATCGAGGGTTGTGTATCTCGTTGCTGTTTTCTTGGCTCTGCTTGGTTTGGGAGTGACATCCTACTGGGCCAAGACACACGGTGGAATAACCGTATTTGAGAGTGAGATAAAAATCAACCCGTCTAAGTATAGTGTAAAGATGAACGCTAGCTCTGTGTACACGAAAAACATAACAGTGAGCACAACCTCAAAGGATGACATTACGGTAGCTATTAAGGTTCTGCCAGGAGATTACAAGACAGCCGATGTGTGGGGTTCGGACTTTATGGCATTTGCAAGTCCGTCTGAGGTTACGATAAATTCCAACCATCCGGCTAAGATTACGATAATCCACTACAGCGAGAGGGAAGGAACCTACGAGGTGAAGGTTATTGTATCGAGATAGCATTCTCTGGATATTTGCAGTGACTTTTTACGGATTTAGTGACGCAGTGACGACATTGGTAAATTTAGCTGAAGGCTACAGGGAGTTAAATCCGTTGATAAGTATATATTCAATAATATTATTAAAATTTTTAATAATTTTAATTTTATTTTTAATTTATAGAAAATTTAGATCTGCGCTGATTCCATTGATATTAATTACGTTTGGGTTGATGTGTACAATTATCAACATATATTTAAATCTTTGAGTAGCGCTAAATATATTAAGTTCGAATGTTGGACAATACTATGCTATGCGCAACGGGATTATTTTAGCATTTATTGTCGTATTATTTTTGTTGGGGTGTGCTGGGCATGTAGATATCAACATATCGAATAATTCAGTTAACAACGTAACAGCAAATGGAGTAACTATATCTCAAATAAAATCGGATCCAAGCAAATTCGTTGGGAGGAGGGTTGTGATACATGGCATCTACATGGGTTGGAAAGGCGATGGTCCTCCACCAGTAACGAGAAGCGATTGGGTTATAGATGATGGAACTGGGAGAATATACGTGACTGGTATCTTTCCAAATCTAAATCCAATCAAGGATATAGGAAAAAATATTACCGTTGTAGGATATGTTAAAGTAATCAATGAAAAACCTTATATTGAAGCAACATATATTAATTATTAATTTAAATTTAAAAACTTAATTTTAATAATACGAGGACTTAAACATCATGTGTATAATAGTAAATTTTAAATTGTCATTGCCTCAGCTTAACTTAACACAATACATCAGGGGGTAATTCAATGAAGAAATTGCTCATTGGATTAATTTTGACTATTATTTTAGCTATAACACCAGCTATGGCAGCGAACTGGACGATAATGATTTACATGGACGGAGACAATAACTTAGAGAGTTATGCGATACAGAATTTTCTGGAGCTTGCGAGTGTAGGATCAACTCCAGATGTTAATATAGTTGTACTTCTGGATAGGGCAGTAGGTTATGATAGTTCATATGGTGATTGGACGACTGCTAAGCTTTTCTATGTTAAACAAGGAATAACTCCAGATGCTTCTAATGCTTTAGATGACTGGGGAGAGGTGAACATGGGAGACCCTCAAACTCTGATAAGATTCGTAAACTGGAGTGTTAATAGATATCCAGCAAAACACTATGCCCTGATTCTATGGGATCACGGATGGGGATGGAAGAAAAGAATCATGAGAGGAGTAATCTTTGATGATACAAATGAAGATTACTTAAATTATTCTGAACTACTATATGCAATTTCAGCGATAAAGTCAAAGATCGGTAGGGATCTGGATATAATTGGATTCGATGCCTGTCTAATGGGAATGGAAGAAATAGATTACGCTATAAATGCATCTATGCCAACAGCTATAAGAGTTGGTTCCGAAGAGGTAGAGCCGGCCTTAGGGTGGCCATACGATAGGATACTGCAAAACTTGACAGCGAATCCTTCAATGAGCCCAGAAGAGTTAGCAATTGAAATTGTAAATGATTATAGCAGTTTATATCAAAACAATCCCTACTTTGGGCCAATCTATACATTATCGGCCGTATATGTCAACAACACCATAGAGGAAGCTTTGGATGATTTCGTTAATGCTGTCATGGGTAGTAACGATATATTATCGGTAGCTTTTGCAAGGGCGAATGTTGAATCTTTTAGAGAATCTATATACTTAACATTCGTAGATCTATATAACTTAACTGAACTTATCGCACAATTTTCAGGTAATCAAACTGTTATAAATAAAGCTAAAACTCTGATGGATGCTATAAACTCATCTGTAATTATAGAGAGACATGGTCCATCTCATTCAAACGTTCACGGTGTATCGATATACTTCCCAGCAACGAAGTTAGAATACGATACTGAATATGTCGTCTTTGGACCTTATAACGAAACGAAATTTGCCAAAGACACATTATGGAATGAATTTCTTGAGTGGTTCTATAGGGGCCAGAATTCTACGTATTTACTGATTGACAGGCCAGGTAACTATATATTACCAGAGGATATAGGCAACCAGTACTACTATGGTATAATCATAGCATCGAGTGACGTAACCCTAGAAGGAAATGGACACGTAATTAACGGCAGTGATGTTGGTATATGGATTGGATCTACTATGGGTAGTACTATACAAAATATTACCATCAAAAATGTAACTATAAAGGACAATACCTATGGTATTGCTATTGGATATGCCTTGCAACCTACCTGCAAGATATACAATGTTGTCATAGAGAACTGTGTAATAGAGAATAGTTATTATTGCAGTATTGTCTTAGGAGACGTGGATGGTCTGCTTATTAGGAATTGTACCATTTCCAATGGCTCGATAGTTACTGGTCTATTGGTAACAACAAATAACATAGTAATAACGGATTGCAAGTTGAATCGTAGCACGATGGCATTTGGATATGTAAATAACTTAACAATTATAAACAACACGGTTTCCAATGGGTTAATTTATTTTGTATCTTGTAGCTATACGATGGTATCCAAGAACAGAATATATGATGTTGCTGATAATGCAATATACTGCGAATCGCTGATGAACGGGAACATATCAGATAACATCATCTATAATGTTACCGATGGTATACACTGCGAGTTAGGCGAGAATTTAGCCATCACAAACAATGTGATATATGATACAAGTGAGTACGGAATAAGTCTCGTAGCTGTCGAGGATGCATATGTCTCAGATAACGATATCTATAGCTGCGGTGGAGGTATCATGATAAATGTGGGCATAGACAACATTGGGATAGCTTATAATGCTATTCACAATAACGACATTGGAATTTTTGCATTCATGATGAATAACAGCAGTATAGTAGAAAATAGCCTTTACGGGAATAGTTACTGCAATATTAACGTCAGCGGGTGTAACAATTTAACCATAGCTCATAATGAGATATCGGGAGGAATAGAAGGAATTAAGGCTGAAATAAACAATAGCTACATAGTGCAAAACATAGTTCACGACATCTTTAGAGGAATATTCCTGATGAATTCTAACTATAACCATATATCCGAAAACGACATCTACAATTTCAGCAACGCTGGAATAACGCTTTCAGGATCTAACGATAATCTGCTGTACGGTAATACAATTAGGGATGGAGGATATCACGGAATTGAAATTATAAACTGCATTGGTACCCAAATAATCAACAATACCGTCGTAAACATGACAGGAGACTGTATAGGATTTTCAGGATCGTATGTCAACAACACTTTGGTGTACCTAAATACATTCAGAGATAGTAACGTCGGTATCGATGTATATGCTAATCCGTTTATAAACAACAGCATCTACCTGAACAATTTCATAAATAATACCAATCATATGTTCATAAACGAGAATGTTACGACAATAGGCAATCACTACAACACCACCGTGAAATTCAGATATGTATACGGCTCCAAAGTGTTTGAAAGCTATCTCGGCAACTACTGGGACAATCACACCGAGCCAGATTCAGACAACGACGGAATCGTAGATGATCCATACGTGATAAACGATGAGAATGTGGACTACTATCCGTTAAAGCTCACGGCATTCTACTACATCCAACAGCAGAATCCACCAAAGATCGAAAACTTCGTAGCATATCCGAGCGTTGTAAATATAACCAGTCCACTCAATGTTGAGGCTGACGTAATTGACACCGATCTAAAGATCGTTCGCATTGGTATAGCAGATCTTTCCGATCATTTAGTTTTGAGTGTTGTCTGCAATGAAACTGGAATTCCAGGACACTATTCACTTGGACCATTCCCTGGGCCTTGGAACTGCTATGCTATCTATCTCAATGATGAACCGATAACGGTCGTGATGAATCAGAGCATACCCAAGCGATTATTTGTTCCGGCTTACTATAGAAACTCTACATTAGACTGGACGATGGCGAGCTTGGCTCTCAATTACTCAACGCTCGAAGTG
>CAZBFC010000022.1:0-13850 GCA_964491095.1 uncultured archaeon
CATCAATTTACGAGGAGTTTACGTGAGCAAAGCTGATGATTTCCTGAAAATCTTATTTGAAGTCAGAGAGAGAAAGAAAAGATTCAAGAAGGTTATTGAGGCTGGAATAGAGTCCATATCGGAGATCGCTCCGGCAATTCCGATTCCTAAGAGATTATTTAGAATGTTCTTTGAAGACGGGGAAATTGAAAACGTATTCAGATATCTTGAGTCGTTTTTCATAAATCTGTCCAAACGATACAGGCCTGTACTCATAATCGACGAACTTCAGAAGATTAGAGACGTTAAGATCGATGGTTTACTGATCTACGAACTGTTCAACTTCTTTGTCAGACTTACCAAGGAACTCCATGTTTGTCATGTGTTCGTTGTAACTTCTGATAGCTTATTTCTTGAGAAGGTGCATAGCGAGGCGATGTTACAAGGGAGATGCCGATATCTGCTCATAGACGATTTCGATCGTCCGACAACGGAATCATTCCTGCGAAGATACAACTTTAGGGATGATGAGATCGAACTCGTGTGGCAATACTTCGGCGGAAAGCCTGTTTATTTGGTTGAAGCTATTAAGGCTAAGCAGACTGGAAATTTAAAAGATCTCATCGATAACTTCCTCAGAATTAGAATCAGTCAGATCAAGGATGTTCTCTATAAG
Organism: uncultured archaeon; assembly: GCA_964491095.1. GTDB lineage: Archaea > Halobacteriota > Archaeoglobi > Archaeoglobales > Archaeoglobaceae > WAKM01. Next base: position 656 of record CAZBFC010000022.1, read on the forward strand.
CTTGAAGATGAGGATAGAGAACTGTTTAATAAGGTTGTAGAACTGTTTGGAATGTTTAAGGATAGAGAAGAAATCGAATATGAAAAATTAACTAAGGAAATCGTATTTTGCATCCGAAACAATATCCTGTTTGCCGAGCCAGTTAGAAGGATCTTAAAGCCACAATCCCGCTTGGATCTGCTTGCAATGAGAATCATTTGGGAGAAACTGTATCGTTAACGATTTTAACCTATCTGCAATTTAGCCTATCGATGGACATATTACAGCAGATCAAGAAGCTCGAAGAGGAGATAAAGAGGACTCCGTACAACAAGGCTACTGAGCATCACATAGGTAGACTTAAGGCTAAGCTCGCGAGACTCAGAGAGGAACTTGAGAAATCCAGAGCTAAAACTACCAGAACACAGCAGTTTGCGATAAAGAAGGAGGGTGATGCGACGGTAGTTTTGGTCGGATTTCCTTCCGTAGGTAAGTCAACGCTTCTGAACGCTTTAACCGGGGCGAAGAGGGAGGTGGCGGATTACGATTTCACAACACTAAAGCCCGTTCCAGGAATGCTTGAGTATAAGGGAGCGAAGATTCAGATCGTCGACGTGCCGGGAATAATTGAAGGAGCCTCAAAGGGTAAAGGTAGAGGGAGGGAAGTCTTGGCCATGGTTAGAAATGCTGACATGGTTCTGATAGTTGTCGACGTGTTCAATCTGCATCAGGTCGACATCATCAAGAAAGAGCTTTATGAAGCCGGAATTAGGCTCGATCAAAAACCTCCTGAGGTTATAATCAAGAAGAAGGACAGAGGCGGTATTAAAGTTACATCTACTGTTCCCCTTTCGTTGGATGAGAAGACGATAGTTGAGATCCTTAAGGAGTATAGAATTCACAATGCAGATGTTTTGATCAGAGAGGATATAACGATAGACAGACTTATCGATGCGATCTTGGGCAACAGGGTCTACATTCCCTCGCTAACGGTAGTTAATAAGATCGACCTCTACCAGCCAGAGGATCTGCCGAAGGATGCAATTCCAATTTCGGCCGAAAAGAGGATCAACTTGGATTTACTCGTTGAGAAGATTTACGAAAAATTGGAGTTCATACGGATATATCTAAAACCGCCAGGTGGAAAGCCCGATTTCGATGAACCTCTTATAATGAGGAGAGGAGCCACCGTTGCCGATGTCTGCAAGAGGTTACATAGGGGCATGCTTGAGAGCTTTAGATATGCCAAGGTTTGGGGTAAATCCGTCAAGTTCAACGGGCAGAGGGTTGGTTTGGATCACGTGCTCGAGGATGAAGACATTTTAACGATCTACGCTTGACTTTTGGTATGAGTTAGCTCTCACTAATTTTAAAATTTAGGTTTAAGCTTAAATACTAAAAATTCTAGAAATGAAGCTTTAGGAATTCCAAAATTGCAGAGTATATGTAGTTCATAACGTGAATGCCGTTCATCTCGAGCAACAGATTCAACACAGCTCCAACTATTGCTCCGATAATTAGAGATGAAAGAACCCTGACTTTTATTATTATTCCGACGACAATCAGGAATAAGATCAACGTTGAAACTGTGCTAAGCTGGGAAAGTTGGGCTTGGGCTTCCGTAAGAGTGTGCGAAAGCAGATTAAAGAGCGTTGCAATTCCGTTGAAACCGAACAGAAATCCAACCAAGATTCCTATAGCCATGATGGTTCTATCGCTCATGCAGTATGATATGCAACTTCTGGGATATAAAATTTAACACATAAAATTCAAAGTCTTTTAACGAAATCTTCCATCCTATCCACAGCCTCCTTCAACTTCTCCATGCTTACAGCGTAGGCACATCTTATGTATCCCTCCCCACAATCACCGAAAGCGTTACCGGGGACAACTGCAACACCCTTCTCAAGTAAAAGTCTTTCGGCAAATTCCTCACTGCTCAAACCGTAACCTTCGATCTTGGGAAAAGCGTAGAAAGCTCCGTCTGGCTTATTAACCTCAAATAACCTTCTTAATTTCTTTATGAAGAAATTTCTCCTTCTCATATACTCAGCTCTGATGTTCTCCAACTCCTCCTCACATCCCTTCAAAGCCTCCAAAGCTCCGATTTGAGACGTTATCGGAGCGCAGAGCATGCAGTATTGGTGGATCTTAAGCATAGCCTCAGCTATATCTGGAGGAGCGATTGCGTAACCTACCCTTAATCCAGTCATGGCAAATGCCTTCGAGAATCCGTTCAAAATTATCGTTCTATCTTCCATCCCGTTGAGTGAAGCTATCGAGATATGCTTTCCAGAGTATGTAAGTTCCGCATAAATTTCATCGGAAATTACAACCAAATCAAATTCTATTGCAAAATCTGCGATTTCTTCAAGCTCCTTCCTTGAATAGCTAACGCCTGTTGGATTATTTGGATAGTTTATCACTATCGCCTTTGGATCGCAATTTCTTGCATATCTTACAAGGAGTTCATAATCGGGCTTGAAGCTCGGAGTGGTTGGAATGGAAACGGCTTCACCTCCGGCCAGAATCGTCAGAGGCTTGTATGAAACGTAAGCTGGCTCTGGAATTAAAATAGCATCTCCAGGATTTATCAAAGCTCTCAAAGCCAAATCTATACCCTCACTTACACCAGTTGTGATTATCACGTAGTTCGGATCTATATCTTGTACGCCAAATTTCTTGTAGTATTCTGCTATTGCCTCTCTAAGTTCGGGAATTCCGTGATTTGATGTGTAGGATGTTATTCCCTTCTCCAAGGAATATATCATCTGATCCCTGATCCTCCAGGGAACTGCAAAATCAGGCTCACCAACACCCAAGCTTATAACGTCCTCTCTACCCATCACCAAATCAAAAAACCTTCTAATTCCAGAAGGCTTGATCGAGTCCACCCTTTCAGATATTCTACGGGGCAAATGCGAGCCTCCTATCTTCTTCATCTTTAAACAGTAAAACCCCCTCCTCCTTATAGCTTCTCAAAACGAAGTGTGTAAACGTGTCTCTAACCTCCGGTATCGTTGATATCTTCTCCGCAACGAAGAATGCTACATCCTTAAGCGACTTCCCCTTAACCACAACCTGAAAATCGTAATCTCCACTTATCAGCCTAACCGCATGGACTTCGGGGAACTTTGCGATCCTCTTTGCGATATCATCGTAACCCTTCTCCCTGGTGAGTGTGACTCTAACGTCTATTATTGCATATACAATTTCCTCACCGACCTTCTCCCAATCTATCAAGGTTTTGTATTTTAAAATCGTTCCATCCTCTTCTTTAGCTTTAATGATCTCTTCAATCTCTTTCTCATCGTATCCGGTCATGTCCGCTATCTCCTTCGGCGTAAGCTTTGCGTTATCTTCCAATATCTTTAAAATTTCGATGACCTTTTCATCTTCCATTGGCCAAGATTTATCATGACGATATTTATTGCTTTCCTCAGTCAGCCGATCCTTCATCATAGTTCAGCGCTCCACGGCCTCATCATCGGCATAAGGATTTGATTGAATGAGCATATGGGCTTTATCCTATCGTTTCATACTCCTCAATCAGTCTCTCTTTTTTATAACCATGATCTATAAAGTCCCATGGTAATTCTTTGTCAATGGGAATCTCCTCCAAATACTTAAGTAAACCCAACTTTTCCGCTGTTTTAAGCGTAGCCCTACCAATCTCAATCAAATCACCGACTTCCCTATCACCTCTTGAAAGTATAGTTTGCAATGCGAAGTCTTCAATTCTTTCAATCGAGACATCGGCGATTCTCGATAACTCTTTTTTAATGATCTTCGATCTTCTGCTAAGTTCTATCATCCCTTCTCTGACATCTCTAAAGCCCGTGTATGGCAACCACTGGAATGGAGTGTGCGGCTTCGGAACCAGAGGATTTATGGAAACCGACACTCTTGGAATGATGTCTCTAACCTTCCTAACGAGATCTATCAGCTCTCTGATGTCATCATCGGTTTCAGTCGGCAAACCGATCATGAAGTACAGCTTAACACTCCTAATCCCCTTCTCTTTTGCAATCTTTGCTGCATTTAAGACTTCTTCCTCGCTTATTCCCTTATTCAGTATCTCCCTAAGCCTCTCGCTTCCAGCCTCTGGAGCGATCGTGAAGCTCTTCAAACCTCCGGCAACGAGCAATTCTATGAGTTCTTCATCGACAGTATCGGCTCTGATCGATGAAGGAGATACCATAAATCCCATATCTACAAGTCCGGCTATTAGCTCCTTTATTTTTGGATGATCAGAGACAGAAGGAGCTATCAGTGCAACCTTGTTCACAACTCCCCTATAGCCTTCGGCAACCTCAAGCAGTAGCTTGATATCCCTCCACCTCGGAGGAGAATATATCTGTCTCACAACGCAAAATCTACAACGCCTTACACATCCCCTCCCAACCTCGAGCAGAATACATTTTCCATAGGCCCCCTCGCCGATTATCTGCTGTCTTAAGTGAAAATCTAACTTTCTTGGCTTTATCCTCCTAACTTTATCCTCAAATCCAGTGTATATTCCTTCAATACCTACAAGATCCTCTTTGCTCTTTGCTTCCAATATAGTATCGATTATCCTGCTGTTTTCGATCTCTCCAATCACAAACGCATCGAAAAATCTCAAAATCGGCTTCGGATTTAGCATACAGCAGGGGCCACCAGCGATCTTCAGACCTTTAAACCCGCTTTCTTTTAAAATTTTAACGGCTCTGAAGTAATCTTCTTCATACTGAAGTGAGAAAAAGGCGATATCAAAATCGTTAAGATTTCTTCCACTTTCAACGCTCCTCAATCCGTTAAAAACATCAGTATAAAATCTCTCACATATGAAATCATCCTTAGAATTTATTTCAGCATAAATATATTGTAATCCTATGTTTGAAATTCCACCCACGTATCTATTCGGATAAATCAAAGCCACACTCCTTAAGCCCTTTCTCCATCTCTTCAGGAACGGATTTATCTCTTTCAACATCGTTAATTGCAATAAGTAGTTTATATTACAATTACGTAACCATTATCGATGATCTTGGACTTTCCATCAACGCAACTTTCCAGGGAGATCGCTAGAAGATACGGATACGACGAGTTCATCATTAGGAGATGGCTGAACTTCTTTGGCAAAGATGAAACGCTTAAGCTTGTAGAATCGATGGAGAAAGGTATACCAAAACACATTAGGGTCAACACTCTGAAGATCTCCGAAAGCGAACTTATTGATAGGTTAAGTGAAAGGGGTTTTGTTTTGGAGAAAACCGAAGTTCCATTCTGCTACAAGGTTGTCGAGGAGCCATTCTCAATAGGTGCCACGCCAGAATACCTCATGGGCTACTACTATGTGATGGAGAAGAGTTCGTGTATTCCCCCTCTAGCTTTAAATCCCAAGCCTGGAGAGGTCGTTGTAGATTTTGCCTCCTCTCCAGGAGGAAAAACTACATTTTTAGCTCAACTTATGCAAAATAGGGGTGTTTTAATTGCAATCGAAGCTAATGAGGAGAGGATTCAACCGCTTATAGATAACATCCACAGGATGGGCGTTTTGAATGCTGTCGTGCTTAGGATGAATGCGGTTAAGTTTAAGAATTTGGGAATAAGGGTGGATAAAATCTTACTCGATGCCCCTTGCAGTGGCGAGGGAGTTATCCATAAGGATAAGTCAAGAAAAACCGATAGGGGTGCCAAAGACATAGAGTTCTGCTCAGCTTTGCAGAGGGATTTGATCGAATCGGCGATCAAGAGCTTAAAGGTTGGAGGAGTTCTGGTATATTCGACATGCTCCCTAACACCCGAAGAAAACGAATTCGTGATTCAGTGGGTTTTGGACAACTTTAAAGTCGAGCTTGAGGAGATCGAATGGGGAGATCCCGCTTTGACAGAGATTCCGAATACTGACATCAGGTTCAGTAGGGAGATGGAAAAATGCAGACGCTTCTATCCACATAAGCATGAAACCTCAGGATTCTTCGTCGCAAAGCTCGTTAAGGTCGGTGATTAATAGTAATCAACTCAGCTGGAAAAATATGGAAATTTTTCCAGAAATTAAAAAATTGTTAGGCAGGTTCCAAGCCGAACTCCTTCAGAACAGTCTCAGCCTTTCCTATCGGAGTCTTATACTTCGTAAGAACTTCGCTGGCTATATCCATTATCGCCCTAACTACAGCCTCAAGACCTTCGATGTCCTTGCTAATCTTAACACTTAAACAGCCCATGGTTGGTGAATAGCAGGCATCTACGACTCCATTTAGCTTTTTGACCCTCTTTGCTATTACCTCTCCAGCAAGACCCCACTCGAAGGCCTTCTCCTTTCCGGCTCTGTTTTCGTACAACTTAATTTCAATCGTATCTCCGGCTGTGGATATGTCGTACTTGTAGCACTCACCTACCACCATATCTATCACCAAATAGATCTTTACCAAAACAGTTTAAAAATGTTGATATTTTTAATAAAATTAACCATAGGTTAGCGATAAATACTTCATGTAACGATTACTCAACATGAAGATTGGACTGATCTCAGACGTTCACGGCAATCTCATAGCACTCGAAACGGTTTTGGAAAAGCTCAACCATTGCGATGAGATCTACTGTGCTGGAGATGTTGTAGGTTACTATCCATTTCCAAACGAGGTTATTGAGATATTCATTCGGGAAGAGATCGAAAGCGTTATGGGAAACCACGACTACGCCGTAGCTAACAACGACTTCTGGGGTTTTAATCCATATGCTATGGAGGCCGGTATGTGGACAAGAAGACACCTAAGAAAGGAGTATCTGGAATGGCTTTCTAACCTGCCGATAAAGATCGAAACGGAATGGTTCAACATATACCACGGAGCTCCAGCTGATGATGAGACTGCATTTGAGGTCTACATATTTCCAGATGAGCCCATGATAACCGAATTTCTAAAGATGCTTAGAAAGAACATAGTGGTAGGACACACCCACATTCAGTTCGTTAGGGAGTATGAAGGTCTGCTCTTTGTAAATCCCGGAAGTGTGGGACAGCCAAGAGATGCGGATCCCCGCTCGGCCTATGCGATCTTTGATACCGAAAAAAATAAGGTAGAGTTGAAAAGAATAGAATATAATATCGATGAAGTTTGCGATGCAGTCAGAAAAGCTGGATTGCCGGAATTTTTGTGCTCAAGGCTTTATGACGGTTACTAAAAAATTATAAAATTTAACCCTTTCTGAGCTCTTCAATCCTCTTTCTGATCATTCTGAGTTCTTCTTCAAGATACCTTTCCATCTCCTCAAGCATTCTCAGTTCTTCTTCTCTAGATAGCTCAGTATATTGCTCCACGTATTCTGGAGAGGTAAAGAGCCACCAACATCTACCTCTTCCAAACCTCCAGCCAGGTCTCTCCCACGGTGGGAGATGACTCCAAGGTCCAAAGCCAGGATACCTCTTCCACCTCCACCACATATCGATCACCCCCTCAATATTCGCTCAATTAGAGGTGCGATTCTCTTCCCAGCTACCCTGCAAGCATCGGGCGGAGCCTCGCCGCTCGCAATGGCTTGGGCACATTCGTAGCAGCTATCATATCCGCATGCTCCACAATCCCTTTTTGGTAGCAGATCGTATATCTGCTGAACTTTCTCGTCTTCAACCTTTCTTATCTTTGGAAATCCGATGGTCGGAAGCTTAATGGAAGGAAACTGAAATCCAAGCCATCCTCTACCTCTTCTGCACCTCATTCTTCTTCTTCGCATTCTTCCTCTACCCATTCCTCTTCCACGACCCCACACAATAGTGAATATATATTCAAAAGTATTTGAATTTTTCGGTGACCCTAAAAGATTGTAATATTCTATCATATATTTAAAAAATTTTATTACATAATTCAGTGAACCGATGATTAAGTTTAAAAATCTAACTTTAAACCAAACTTGGATGAAGATTGCAGTTGTAGGGGCGGGTTTGACTGGGATGAGTTGTGCAAGACAGCTTGAGGATTGCGCTCACGTTGTCATATTTGAGAAAGATGATATCGGTGGCTTGGCCTCATCATACTGCACTAAAAGCTATTGCATTGAAAAGTTCTATCACCATTGTTTCAAAACCGATTTTGAGTTGATTGAGCTTGCAAAAGAATTGAACTTAAAGATCACTTGGCGAATCGCAAGGATAGGCTACGCGTTCAATGGAAAGATCTATCCACTAAATACTCCGATCGAAATTTTGAAGTATCCTCATCTCAGCCTAATCGATAAGATCAAGCTTGCCTTATTTACGCTTAAAAGTAGAAGGAGAGATTATTCAAGGGAAGACGAAAGAGGAGTTGTTGAAGGTATCAAGGAAGAGCTTGGAGATAATCTTCTAAACAAGTTCTTCATGCCACTCCTAAAGGCTAAGTTTGGGGAGCACTATAAGGATGTCAGCTATGCCTGGCTTCTTGCAAGGGTTGCGATAAGGAGCAATAGAAAACTTAGTGGGGAGGAGTTAGGCTACATAAGGCACGGCTTTCATCGGCTTATTGAGAGATTAAGCGAAGGGTTAAATATAAGACATCAGGAGGTTAAGAAAATCGAAAAGATCGCTGGAAAATTCGAGGTGAACGGTGATAAATTTGATGCTGTAGTTTTCACAGCTCCACTTCCATATCTAGATGATAATATTAAAAAAGCGGCTGAAATTCCTGAGGTAAAATATCAGAGTTCGGTGTGTGCCCTTATAGGGGCTAAGGAAACCATAAGCGATGACATATATTGGACAAACGTTGCCGATTCGGACATCTTCGGAGCGATAATCGAGCACACACATTTCATGCCGTTTGAAGATTATGGAGAACATCTGATATACCTTGCAAGCTATTCAACACCAAACGGTTGGCTTTTCAACAAAAGCATCGATGAGCTAAAGAAGCTATATCTGAAAGAAGCTAAGAGGTTTGGGCTCGATGAGAAGGACATAAACTGGATCAAGATATTTAAAGCAAAGTTCAGCGGTCCGATTTACGAAAGGGGGTATCTTAAGAGGATGATCAACTATAGGACAAAGATTAAAGGTTTTTATGTTGCTGGAATGGTGTCTCCGCCAAATTATCCTGAGAGGAGTATGAACGGCAGCATTAAGGCGGGAATTGAAGTCGCCAGAATTATAAAGGAAGATTTTGGTTTGTGACTACCTTCCACTAAGATGCTCTTGGTGAGGATATACAGTATTTTAAGCTATTTGAAAAAAACCGAAAGCGCCGGGGGTGGGATTTGAACCCACGAACCCTTACGGGCAGGGGATCTCGAGTCCCCCGCAGTGGCCAGGCTCTGCAACCCCGGCTTAAATTTTTCTAGTAATTATATGAAGATAAACCTTGCCCTACATCAACGCGTATCTAATCAAAACTAATATAGTTAAAATTATAATAATGTCTAAAATAATCTTGAAGAACTTTTTCAAATTTTCGCCATGAAACGATGGAGGATGCTTAAGATCTATCCATCTCAAATCCCTATAGGCCTTTACAGTAGGTAACATCTCTTCAGACAGGTATCCTTTTTCAATCAACCTTCTGATGATTTCATTTACCGTAAGTTCGGGGATACCACAGAACTTTGAAATCTTATCGACTGTTCTCCTTCCCAATATTATAGCCTCAAGAACATCTCTTTCGATTTCTGAAAGCATATCACTCACGCATGAGCATTCGGATGATTACCAATACAGCCAACAACGCCGCTGAACCAACTACAAGTCCTGCCCCCCTCTTCTCCTCCTTAGCCGGTGTAGGGGTTATTTTTACTCCCTCCACCGAAACTTTTGTCTTTGACTTTGCAAAGAATACCTTTACAAGTTCGGTTCCAACAATTTGAACCTTATAGCTTCCCTCGTCTGGTGGTGTGTAGGTAAACGATAACTCCTTTTCTTCACCAGTTTTGAGTGTAACGTCTTCATCAAACACTACACGATCGTTTATCTTGACTCTAACCTTAGCCTTACCGGGTCCTCCGATGTTCTTAACTTTGAACGATATCGTAACGGGTGAACCAACATCTACTATAAACTTATCAACATTTAGGTCGGAATATACGAACTTCGGTGGAATCTGCCTCTTTACAGTTATCGTTACGATCTTATTCACGTTGAAATCGTAGTAAGTCTTATACAACTCATCAGAGTACCTCAATCCACTCCAATTCTCCATGGAGTATGCCTGGGATTCAATAGAACCTGTTAAATCTTTCCAATAGGCTGTATTATCTATAACGAGTATGCCACCTCTCTTCAGGAAGTAATCGAGCATTCCAAGCTTTGGAACACTACTACCAACGTAAATCAGAACATCTACATCACTCAAGTGATAGTAACCCCTAACACCCAGATATGCCACTGGAGCCCTAGTTTCCTTTCTTACATATTCCAATAAGACTGGCAAGACCTTTTCAGCTCTCTCATCACTACCCTTAAGCAGAGCCACATTTATTGTCCCCTTTTTATTTAGATAAGCGTAAGCTATTATGTTTGTTAGAACCCTTTCTGCAGATTCTCTGTTCATAACGTATCCGCTCTTGTTAAAGACTTTCAGCGCAAATTTCACATTAACATCGTTTATCTCGGAAATTCCAACACTACCGAGGATGTAGTTGTTCGGTGAGTAGATGATGTAACCGTTGTAGGCTCTACCGATCAAAATCGGGCGATCGTAAAGTAACGGTTTAACGAAAATTGGAGGTGTGTTAACGATTTTAGTATGCTTATCATCAAACGCTACAATTTCTATTGTATGAGTTCCCTTGGAAAGTGGAGGTACTGTAAACGACACCCTTTTCACATCGTATCCCTTCAAATCAACATCTTTCACTTCTTCGATCTTACCATCAACCTTTAGACCGATCTTGATCCTACCATCTTTGGGGTATTTATTTAAAACTGAAACTTCAAGTTCGTTTGGAACGTTAACAGGTAAAACACGTGACTTAAACTGCGAATCAAATATAATGAACTTATCTGGCGGAATATTATCTGCCTTGGAGTCTACGTAGAATGTAACGTCCTTTTTAACATACGGAGCATTCTTTCTACTTATAGTTTTAATTTCTCCACCACCCTTCGCTGTAAATATATTATATCTCGTGTAACTTTTCAGAACCGCTGTATAGTTCAAAACGTCAAACGCATATGCTTCCAACGTGTATTTACCATCAAGCCAATTATTACCTATCGGGATATCAACGACCTCATAGACATTATCAATATAACCAAGCTTTCTAACCTCTACAACTTTACTGTAGACCACATATCCATTTGGATCTTTAATGAAAATAACAAAGTCTATGGCTACAGCACCAACGTTACTGTTTAAATTACCCACACCCAAGTATAGCTTCAGAGTATCACCCGGCTTAAAGACGTCGTTCCACCTCTCAATGTATTTATCGTAATCGTAAACAAACGTAATTATCTTTACATCAAAATCAGCTGGAGATAAAGCTAGAGCAGGATAGATAACAAGGATAAAAGCTACTACCAACAGTAATATGAACCTGGCTTTAGCCATCAATTCCAGTATGATGAAAGAAAATATATATTTTATGATTTAGCTAATGATGAGAAAATGCCAGTGATCGCAATATGCTCCGGAAAGGGTGGAGTGGGCAAAACAACGGTAGCAGCTAATTTATCGGTATTGTTGTCAAAATTTGGGAAAACTTTGGTGATAGATTGCGATATTGCACTTCCAAACCTTCATACGTTCTTCGGAATTGAAGATCCCCTGGTTTCGCTGCTAGATGCCCTCAGAGATATGAGATACTTAGAGGATGCAATATACAGAATCAGAGCAAAGAATGTAGGTAAGCTTGACATAATTCCGGCATCACCGTCTGTAAAAGCGTTGGAAGAGGTTAGCATGGAAAAGCTCAAAGAGATAATCGAAAGTCTTAAGCATGATTATGACTTCATAGTATTGGATGTAGCCGCTGGATTGAGTAAGTACGCGATGATACCGATGCTGAGTTCAGATAAGATATGCATCGTCATAAACCCCGAAAAAGCATCCATTTCAGATGCACATAAGGTTAGAAAAATTGCCGATATCTCTGACATAGCCGTTAGGGGTATAATTGTTAATAGATATAAAGGTGAAAAGAAGATGGTAGATTATGCAGAAAAAGCTATAGGTGCCGAAACCATAGGTATCATAAGAGAGTCAAAGTTGATAGCGGAGTGCTGGAAGGAAGGTGTGCCGGTAACTATAAGAAAACCAGATTCAAAGGTATCCAAAGATTTCATGATACTTGCCAAAAAGATCGTTGGAAGTAAGGTTGAGATTAAGCCATATGGAAAACTTAGGTATCTGCTTGGATGGTGATATCTGTGAAGGACGAAAAAAAGATACTGGATGTTCTACTTGACGATGATGAATCTTTTATCGTAAAGAAAAGGAGTAAGGATGAGAAGATTGAGAATATCGTCAAGCAGGTACGAGAAACCATCAAAAAGAGGGTCATAGATGAAGAGCTAAAAGAGGAGAAATCGGCTGTGCAAATTAAAAGACTTGAGAGGATTAAGCAAAGTATTGAAAGTTTGAGCGTTAAAGTTTCTGAGTTGGAAAGAGCTATATCCGATGAACGTAAAAAGGTTGCTGAGTCGATTGTGACTGAAACTGAGCCCACCAAAGCTAAACCTAGGGTTGTTGAGGTAAAGACCGAACCTAAGCTTGAAAAGCCAAAGGTCGAGGAACGCCCAGAAAAACCCAAATTCAAGGAGCAACCGTACCTTTCAGATGTCGAGATAAACATACTAAAGGCCATCTTAAAGTATGGGGCAAACGTTCGAAGGATTTCAAGGGCAACAGGATATCCAGAGATCGTGATAAGCAAAGCCATTGAAAAGTTGATAGAAAAAGGTTATCTCGATGAAAATTTGAATGTGGCCGAAAAGGCAGTTTATTTAGCTGGAATACCTTCCGAGGAAAGAGGAATTGGTATTAAGATAATAGATATAGCGATAATTTTAACCGCAATCGTATTGGTTCTCTCCACATTATATTATTTTGGCTATATCCCGTAAGTGGCAAAGTTTAAATAGCAAACACTTTTTGCATACCTTGGGTGATCGCCATGACAAAGGAATACGTGGTCTATGTGGGCAACAAGCCGGTAATGAACTATGTCCTGGCGACATTGACACAGTTTAATGAGGGAGCAGAGGAGGTTGCAATTAAAGCAAGAGGTAGGGCAATTAGCAGAGCTGTAGATGTGGCAGAGATCGTTA
>CAZBFC010000023.1:0-2968 GCA_964491095.1 uncultured archaeon
TCGTCGGTTTTACATATAAGCACCCTTAGTGAATCGTATGTTCCATTTAAATTGTACAAACTCAAGGTAAATCCCTTTTCAGCTACGATAAATGCGAGTTTGGCATTTTTACAGACGAAAAGTTTTCCATACTTTAAGAACTCCGACAGCTGCTCTTTACATTCCCTTATAACTTTGCCAAATACATCCTCAGTTAGAATTATCTTAACTTCCCGTTCCTTGGCGAGATTTTTAAACAATTCTGGAAAATCGCGGTGATATACAGACGATAAGCCATAGATCCACGCAGAACCCTTCACGATATCCATCCATTCGGGGTGTAACTCGTATGGATTGTCCTTAACCAAAACTCTACATCCCCTCAGCATGTGAATTTCGTTAAGCAAAACTTTCGGTATTGGGGAGAGATCGTGATTTCTAAAAAAATCTCCGGCGTTCGTCAAAACATCTTTTAGTTTTAAAAGTTCGACGATCCTATCTCTAACGATTATACCAAGTTCAGTCGCTTCGTAGTATACGTTTCTACCTCTTCTGATCTTTCTAATCAATCCTAAGTCGATCAGATGTTTCATTTGGAAGCTTAAAGTTGATTTAGTCTTATCTAAATTCTTGGATAACTCTGACAGTGTTTTTGGATTATTTGCAAGCAATTCTAAGATTTTAAGCTTGAGATGTGAAATTTCTAGAATTTCAAAAAACTTCATAAATTTTTAAGATTGTTATCATGATTTAAATTTTTCCAAACTTATCATCCTAAATTTTTATAATTATTAAATTTTTAGAATTTTTTATCTTTCTGTTACTTGCAAGACTCCTTCCGTAAGGAAAGGAAATGCACAAAGGGGTTGTGGATGAGGGTTGTTGGTGGTTGCGAGATGATGATTAATAAACATCAAAAGAATGGAAAGTTTCCGATGACGACCCCTGAAGGGGAAGAGATATGTTGGTGGTTAGTCCGACGTCGGGATGAGGCTGTAGTGAGTCAGCCCGAACTCCCGCATAAAGCCTTGCCGTGAAGGCAGGTGGAACGGAAGGAGCCCATCCGTAAGGGCGGGATAGTTCACTTTGAAGTGATCGGACGTATAGGCAAAGGTCTATATGACCTCCCAACGTCCAAGTTTCAATGATAGTTCCAGCTGAGGAACTGTTAAAACTTGAGAGGAAGATCGATTGGGATGAATATATCGAGAAGGTCAAGCCAATTGTTGAGAAGGTTAAACGAGAAGGGGATAAAGCCCTAATCGAATTTACGAAGCAGTTCGACGGAGTTGAACCGAAATACCTCAGAGTGCCAAAGGAGGAAATCGACAGAGCTTACGATATCATCGATGATGAGATCATAGATGCTTTGGAGGTTGCAAGGGAGAATATAGAGCGCTTTCACTCCATAACGGCCGTGGAGAGAGACATGAAGATCGATTTTGGAGACTGCATCCTGGGTAAGAAATACACACCCATCGACTCCGTTGGAATTTACATCCCCGGAGGAAGGGCTAGTTATCCATCAACTGCTCTGATGGCTGGGATTCCAGCTAGCATCGCCGGAGTTAAGAGAATTGTAGCCTGTACTCCTCCAGACAAAGACGGTAGAATTAAGCCTCTAACACTTGTAGCTTGCGATATAGCCGGAATAAAGGAGATATACGCCGTTGGTGGTGCTCAAGCCATAGCCGCTATGGCCTACGGAACCGAAACGGTTCCAAAGGTTGATAAGATCGTAGGCCCGGGAAACGTATACGTAACAGCGGCAAAGCTTCTCGTTCAAAAGGATGTACCGATAGACATGCCAGCTGGACCTTCAGAAATCCTAATCATCGCAGATGAGACTGCAAATCCAGAATTTGTAGCTTTGGACTGCATCGCCCAGCTCGAGCACGATCCGATGGCTTTGGCTATAGTTCTAACAACATCAAAGGATTTGGCTGAGAAGGTTAACGAACTGGCGAAGAGCATAGTTGCGGAACATTCCGCTGAGATAAACTTGAACAATCTAAAGATCGCAGTCGTCAAGGACATAGATGAAGCCATAAGGTTGGCAAACAAGATTGCTCCAGAGCACCTATCAATGATGTTCAAGAGGGCCGAAAATTACTTGGACAAGATCAAACATGCCGGTAGTGTATTTGTTGGAGAATTCAGTCCGGTTGCATGCGGAGATTACGCAAGTGGAACGAACCATATTCTCCCAACATCTGGCTACGCAAAGGTTCTTTCAGGCTTGAGCGTTGAAACTTTTATGAAGCACATAACTTACCAGATCTTAAGCGAAGAAGCACTCAGAAGGATCGGTGATGCAGTGATAAAGCTTGCAAAGGCTGAGAGATTGCCGTTCCATGCTTTGTCTGTGGAGAAAAGGCTCGGTCCGAGGTCTTCATCATAGATCAGTCGGGACCAATCTCCTCATCGCCCCATATTTTTATCTCTTTGCTTTATTTATCCGTTACCTTACACTCATATGTGAATACTGACGGGCAACGGTAGAGTAATATATCCAAAGTCATTTGGAAGGGAAGATGAGAAAGTGGACAAGCGAAATTGGAGAAGAAGATGTAGGCAAGGAAGTTCTCCTTTACGGCTGGGTTCATGAAGTTAGAGATTTAGGAGGGTTAGTTTTCCTCCTTTTGAGGGATAGAGAGGGAATCATCCAGATAACACTACCGAAGAAGAAGGTTGATCCAAGGACATTTGAAATAGCCAAGAAAGTGCACAGGGAAAGTGTAATCAAGGTTGTGGGTGTTGTAAAGAAAGAGCCGAAGGCTCCGGGTGGTTACGAAATAATTCCGAAGGAAATCGAAGTTTTGAACGAAGCGGCAGTTCCACTTCCGTTAGAGGTTACTGAGAAGGTTCCGGCAGAGCTAGATACTCGTTTAGACCATAGATTCATGGATTTAAGGAAACCCAGAGTTCAGGCGATATTCAGGATAAGGCACCAGGTTATGCAGAGCGTTAGGCAATTCTTGAGCGAGGA
>CAZBFC010000024.1:0-13818 GCA_964491095.1 uncultured archaeon
AGGATGCTCCGATTTCGTTGGCAACGGCCTTAGCGATTAGAGTTTTACCAGTGCCGGGTGGACCGTACAACAGCACTCCCTTCGGTGGATCTATACCTAACCTCTGGAATAGCTCTGGATACTTTAATGGTAGCTCGATGATCTCTCTCACCTTCTGCAGTTCTTCCTTAAGTCCACCTATGTCCTCATAAGTAACTCCGGCCTTTCCAAATCTCTCGAATCCCTTGGCTGGGCGATCTCTGTAGATGACTTTCGTCATCTCGTCGATGATAACCGGTCCCTTGGGTTCTGTCTTAACGGCAACAAAAACTAAAGCCTGATTCTGATTGTACCTTCCAAATCCGGCTAAAGCTGGAGCACTAACCAACGGTACTAAATCTCCTTCAACAATCGGTCTCTTCAAAAGCTGATGCTTAAGATATTCACCAATATCCATTCCATAAACTCTGAAATCCATCTTTCGGAGAGGGGCGAGAATTACAACTTTAGCAGGCTGATAATCTGCACGGCGAACTTTAACGATATCACCAACGCCAACACCAGCATTCTCTCTAATGAAACGATCAATCCTAATTATACTCTTGCCCCAATCTCTCTTTGGAGCTCTCCAGACCTTGGCAACGGTCTTTCTTCTACCCTCAATTTCGATGATATCTCCAGGGGATATTCTAAGCTTTAACATCGCATCTGGGTCGAGTCTAGCGATTCCTCTCCCCGAATCGCTTGGGTAAGCTTGATTTACTTTGAGTGTTATTTCCATGGCAACCACCCTACAATATCTTAAAATTCACACGACTATAAAAAGACTTATGGTGCGGTTTATCCTATTCGATATTGAGCGAATATCGCTGGATGATTTTATATCGGCACTATGCAAAATTGCTCCAGATTGTCGGGAATATGATGGTACTGCTGGTAAAGTCTCTGCTAAGTTATCTGCTAAGTTAAAGGATTTGGGAATTAAATTTGACCACGTAAAAATTGAAAAAGCTTGTAAAATCTTAAACTGCTTGAAAAGGTTGGGTTTCGAGCTATTTGTGAATCCGATTCCGATGCCAAAAGAAGATTTAGCCCTCAAGGTTTTAGAGGGGTCTGAGATTGAAGTAACTCCAAGTAAAAAATCGAATATTTCAGCCGAGGTTATCACCCTACTCACTGAATTCTGCAAAACATTAAGGTATCCTTTTAAGATCGTCGAAGTTTATAACTTTAAAGGATTCAGAATAATTTTGGGAGAGAGTTTTGATTTTGACAGAATTGCAGTTCTTGAAACGAATATTGATGATATAACTGGTGAGATTCTAGCTAACGCTTTGGAAAAACTTTCTAAGATTTGCTTAGATGTTTCGGCTATTCAATGCATAGGTAAGAAGGGTAGACCTGCGGTTATAATTAAAGCTCTGTGTAAACTGGATGATGTTGAAAAAGTAGCAAAAGCAATGATGGAAGAAACGGGGAGCTTAGGAATTAGAATAATTCCTGTAGACAGGATGATCGAGCAGAGGAGGATCGAAATAAGGGATGTTGAAGTCTTTGGAAAGAAATTTAAGCTTAGAGTTAAGTACTCCTCATCTTCAGTTCTAAAGCCAGAGTTTGAAGATGTTAAAAAAATTGCAGAGGAGCTAAATGTACCGCTGTTGGTTGTTTATAAGGAGATCCTTAGAAAACTCTAACATTTATTTACAGCTTAAAAAATTAAAAATCGATGAAACTTCCAACTGGCAGTAGGTGCTTGGATTCGTTGCTCGACGGTGGAGTTGAAACTGGAACCATAACCCAAATTTACGGTGCAAGCGGAACTGGTAAGACATCCATATGCCTTATGCTTGCTTATAACACTGCTCGATCTGGTTTAAAGGTAGCATACATCGATACTGAGGGACTGTCGCCGGAGAGAGTTTCTCAAATCTTTCAGGAGAAGGAGGCACTGAAGAACGTATTCATATACGATGTAATCGATTTTAAACAGCAGAGTACAGCTATCAAGGAGTTAGCAAAGCTCTGCAAGGATGAAGGGATTAAACTTGTAATTGTCGATTCTTTTACGTTTCTCTATAGAAGTGAACTTGAGGATGTTGAGAGGCAGATCAAGATAAAACGCGAACTCATAGCTCAGCTTACATTTTTATTAGGTTTAGCTAGGAAGTTTGACCTGGCAGTGGTTATAACAAATCAGGTTTTTACTGATGTAAAGACTGGAGAGGAAAAACCTTTGGGTGGACCAAGTATAGATCATATCTCCAAGGTTATAATCGGTTTGGAAAGGTTGAACAAGCATAGAAGGGCTATTTTGATTAAACACAGATCAAAGCCTGAAGGGATAAGCTGTACATTTATGATTACGGATAGGGGTATAGAGCCTTAAGTGATGATCTAGTTCGGTGTATTCAGTCACCTTTGAAAGTTAATAACTATCTTGGCAAAATCTTTAAATATCCAATGGAAATTAACTAAATTTGCCGACGGCCATAGGGATCGGGGAAACACCCGGTCTCATTCCGAACCCGGAAGTTAAGCCCGATCCCGTTCCGCGTTGTACTGTGCTCCGAGAGGGCACGGGAAGCGCGGAAGCCGTCGGCAATTATTAAAAATCATAAAGCATTAATACTTTCATTTTGACCTAATTCCAATGAAGGTTGAAAAGATCATAGTCGTGTTTACGATCCTTCTGGGATTCTTCCTTCTGTTTGTGTCTTTGGTTTCAATGTATAACGATCTATCCGCCGGAAGATCTCTTGAATATTATATCGCAGATCTCTTCTTCTTTACGATCAGTCTACTCATAATAGCTGGAGGTTTAAGATTGTACAAAAGAATTCTCGCATACGAAGCTCTCACAGAAATTGCGTTTGATGAAATTTTATATGAAAAGTTAAAACCGATCCTTGAGCAGATTGCGTTCAGCACGGCTGAGTTGGATGCTCTTAAGGCGAAACTCGATGTTATAGAGAGTGAAATTAAAAATATCGAAGATAAAGTTCTAAGAGCGCCTGAAGCTCCGGCAGGATCGATCGTACTCCAGAAGGTTGCGTTTTATGTTAAGACAATCATGTTTACGTTGTTCTTCTTCGGCGTTTACCTATTTATGATAAACTTCATAATCCCGTATGAGTCATTTTTGTATATTGTATTATATTTAATTTGGTGGATATTTATAACAAACGAATTTAAGCTCTTTGGCAAAACTGAAGCCTGGGTTGTGTTATGTATTCCAATATTGATAGTTCCTTCCGCATCTATAATCTTAAATGCTCTGTTTGGAATTACTACCGTTAGGATCGTAGTCTTTGCAACGGCCGTTCTTTATGCGTACTTCTACTACCTCTATGCAAGAAAAATTGCAGTTGTATCGAGTGAAATGGATGTCCTTTCGGAGAAAGCAAAGGAAATTTTGAGGAAAATCCTTAAATAGCTTGGTATGTCAAAAAAGTTCATGATGTTTTTCATCTCGAAAAGTTTTTAAATTGATTTCGTGCTATCATTCCTGCGGGTAATTGAATCACCAACTCACAGAACAAAAAATGGCTGTTGTGAGAGCATGACGTTAGATAAATTAGAGGAAAGAAAGGAGCAATTAGAAAAGGAACTACAGGAATATATAGAAAGGAGGGATCAATTGAATAAAGCTGCGAAGGAGTACAGAGCTAAAAGGGATCAGTTAAATCAGGAGGTAAGGGACCTTATTGCTAAAGCTAAGGAGTTAAAGGCTAAGAGAGATGAGTATAATGCAAAGGCTAGGGAACTAAAGGCTCAAAAGAATGAACTCTATAAGGAAATCGATGCCCTCTACAAGGAACTTGACAAGTTGAGAAAGAGTATAGATAGGGGAGGACGGCCGCTCGGGGAGATTGAGAGAGAAATCAGAAGACTGGAGTTCAAGCAGCAGACATCCGTTCTGACCATCGAAAAGGAAAGAATTTTGGTTGAAAGAATTGCAAGACTTAGGAGAGAGCTTGAGGAAAGAAAGCGGCAACTTGAGAAGCATGAAGAGTTCAAAAAGCTAATTGCAAGGATCAGAGAGTTGAAGGCAAAGGTTAGGGAGATTCATCAGGAGATGATGAAGTACGTTGAGGAGGCAGATAAATATCACGAGGAGATGGTAAAGATCTTCAGCGAGGTTGATCAGAAGAGGAAACTTGCAGATGAGATGCATGAAAAGTTCTTAGAAAGTAAGAAGGAAGCAGACAGATGTCATGCGGAAATTCTTAGAATTAGAAGGGATATCAGGGATCTAGATAAGGTCATAAAGGCTTTGAAGGCAAGGATGGCAAAGAGTAAGGAAGAGAAGGAAAGAGAAGAACTCATCAGGAAGGCCAAGGAGATCTATGAAATGTTCAAGAGAGGAGAAAAGATCGAGACAGAAGATCTACTGTTACTGCAAAGGGCTGGTTTGATTTAAGCATTAAAGATTTATTTTTGGCCTACAAACTCTTAATTGTGCATGGAGATATAAAATCAAGCATACTTAGAATTATCATACTTCTGATCGGAACGATCATATTTGGAACGTTAGCATATCACGTCATTGAGGGTTGGCCACTTTTCGATTGTCTTTACATGACCGTAATAACGATTACAACGACTGGTTACAAAGAAGTAGGAGAAATGGGGGTGTATGGAAAAATTTTATCGATGTTCTTGATGTTTTTCGGTGTCGGTATCTTCATGTATACCATTAACGTTTTAGTTCCAGTTCTTGTTGAAAGAAGGATTAGAAGGTGGGAGAAGATGCTTGAAAAAATCAAAGATCATTACATCATTTGTGGATTTGGTTTGATGGGAAGAGAAGTTGCCAAAGAGCTCGATAAGGATAGGGTTGTCATAATAGACAGCGACATAAACAAGGTAAACTCCGCAAGGGAAAGGGGATACATTGCCATTCATGGCGATGCAACGGATGAGACAATTCTTGAGAAAGCTGGAGTGAAAAGGGCTAAGGTTATAATTGGCTGCATGACAGATGTTTGCAACGCTTTCGCTCTGCTTGCTGCAAAAGATTTGAATCCGAACATATATACGATTGCGGTTTTAAGAAACCCAGATGCTGAGACGAAGCTCAGAAGGGTGGGAGTTGATTTTATCTTATCGCCATACAGAGACGTTGCAAAGAAGGTATTTGCTATGCTTATGAGACCTGCAACGATAGAGTTCATAGAGACGATAATGGGAAGGAGGGGAGACTCATTTATGCTTGAAAAGATCGTTCTTGAGAAGGGTGAACTCATCGGAAAAACTTTAAAGGAGATCGACTTGAGAAAAAGGGTAGGTTGCATGGTTGTGGCAATAGCAAGAAATGGAGAATTGCTGCTGCCCGATCCAAACATAAAGCTTGAGAAGGGAGATGTTTTATTTGTAATAGGAAAAGAGGAGAGCTTAAGAAAGCTTGATGAATTGATATGAAGCTAAGCGTTGAAGCTTATTTAAAGCTCAAGGCGGCTATAGATGAGTTGATTGAAAGATCAGAGAATGGTGCGGTGATAATAGTTGAGGGTATCAACGACGTAAAGGCTTTGAGAAAGTTGGGTGTTAGGGGTGAAATCGTTACATCTTCAAATCATTCCAACGCTGAGCTTGTCGATTTTATTGGGCATAGGGATGTTATCATAATGACCGATTGGGATAAAAAGGGGGAAGCCCTAAAGAATGATTTAGTTTTAAAATTTTCATCCTGGGGTGTAATACCAAATGTTGAAATTAGGAAAAGAATATTCTCAATAATTGGTAGAGAAGTTACCGAAGTTGAGGATTTAGCCGAATTTATGTTTAAACTCGAACATAGCAAACAACTTTAATATCTCATCATCCAATGCTTGGCATGATCAGCATTACTAAGATGGTAACTGGTGAAGCTACGGTTTCTGAAAAGATAACATACGAAGGTGATAGAAGTCATATCCCCAGAAAGCTTGTAGAGTTGAGCAAAAGTCTTAGGCCGATTGTAGTTTGGAACATTACCAAAGCCTGCAACCTCAGATGTATTCACTGTTACGCTTCAGCTGAATCGCATTCAGCCGGAGAACTTACTACTGAAGAGTGCAAAACCGTTATAGACGATTTGGCTGAAATGAAAGTTCCTTTAATTCTGTTCAGCGGTGGTGAACCTCTGCTTAGAAGGGATGTATTCGAACTTGCAAGCTATGCAGCATCAAAAGGTTTGAAATGCGCTTTATCGACAAATGGAACGCTAATAACTCCAAAAATTGCTGAAAAAATTAAAGAAGCCGGGTTCGTCTACGTTGGGGTTAGCATAGACGGTATGCCTGAAACCAACGACAGATTTAGGGGTGTAAAGGGTGCTTTCAAAAAAGCCTTCGAAGGTTTAATCAACGCAAGGGATGTGGGTCTTTTGACTGGAATCAGGTTTACCGTAACGAAATTCAACATCAGAGATATCCCGGCCGTTATAGATCTGCTTGCAGAAAACGATGTTCCGAGGTTCTGTCTGTACCATCTGGTACCTTCTGGAAGAGCGGATTTCAGCTACGATATAAGTTTGAAGGAAAGAAGAGAGCTTATGGATTGGCTGTTCAATAAGGCTATCGAATTGCACGATGAAGGTTGTAAGACCGAAATTCTAACGGTTGATAATCCATGCGATGGAGTTTACATCTGCTTAAAGCTCAAAGAGATCGATGAAGAACTAGCATTTAAGGCGTTCGAGTTCTTGAAATATAGAGGTGGAGATAGAAGCGGATCTCAGCTTGCGAACATAGATATGTTTGGTGATGTTCATCCAAATCAGTTTTGGTGGGATCATACTTGCGGAAATGTTAGGAAGGAAAAGTTTAGCGATATCTGGCTGAATCCTAAAGATGAACTCTTAATAAAGCTTAGAAACAAGCAGAAGTATTTGAGGGGTAGATGTAGAAGATGCGCCTATAAGGATGTTTGTGGAGGCTTTAGGCTTAGAGCTTTAAGGGCTGGCGATCTGTGGGGAGATGATCCGGACTGCTATCTAAGCGATGATGAAATAAAACATAATGTATTTTTATAGAATTCGAATTTAATGATCTTCTCAAA
This sequence comes from uncultured archaeon, assembly GCA_964491095.1. Classification (GTDB taxonomy): domain Archaea; phylum Halobacteriota; class Archaeoglobi; order Archaeoglobales; family Archaeoglobaceae; genus WAKM01. Next base: position 7,021 of record CAZBFC010000024.1, read on the forward strand.
TAGCCGCAAAAAGTTAAATACATCGTCGGATTTTTTAAACTATCATGATAGACGAGGATGCTCCACTTCCTGAAGTTAACATCGGATTGGTAGGTCATGTTGATCATGGTAAAACTACACTGGTTGCCGCTTTGAGCGGTGTGTGGACTGACAGGCACAGTGAGGAGATCAAAAGGGGTATTACGATCAGATTGGGTTATGCAGATGCCACCTTTAGAAAATGTCCAGAATGTGAGCCTCCTCAGGCTTACACTACTGAGAGAATTTGTCCAATTCACGGAGTAAAGACCGAAGTTCTCAGAACTGTGAGCTTCGTAGACAGCCCGGGACATGAGATGCTGATGGCTACGATGCTGAGCGGTGCGGCTTTGATGGATGGTGCGATTTTAGTTATCGCAGCCAATGAGAAGTGTCCAAGGCCACAGACGAAGGAGCATCTAATGGCTTTGGAGATCATAGGTGTTGATAAGATAGTGATAGCTCAAAATAAAATCGATACCGTTCCAAAGGAGAGGATAATTGAAAACTATCATGAAATCAAGGAGTTTATAAAAGGAACTATAGCTGAGAACGCACCTATAATTCCCATCTCTGCCCAGCAGAAGATAAACATCGATGCTCTTATTGAGGCGATAGAGGAGACCATTCCTACTCCGGAGAGGGATTTAAACTCCCCTCCTCTGATGCACATAGCGAGAAGCTTCGATGTTAATAAGCCTGGCACAAAGCCTGAGAATTTGATAGGTGGAGTTGTAGGAGGTTCTTTGGCAAGAGGTAGGCTTAAGGTTGGTGATGAGATTGAGATAAAGCCGGGTATAAAGGATGAAAGGGGTAATTGGCAACCACTTCATTCCGAAGTAGTCAGCATAATGGCTTCTGGCAGGATGGTTGAAGAAGCTACACCTGGTGGCTTGATAGGCGTTTCGACGAAACTTGATCCCGCTTTGACAAAGAGCGATGGTTTGGTTGGAAATGTACTTGGTTTGCCAGATAAGTTGCCGGATGTGCTCATGGAGTTCACGATGGATGTTCAGTTGCTTGAGAGAGTCGTTGGAGTTGAGAAAGAAATTAAGGTTGAGAAGATAAAGATGAACGAGCCTCTGATGCTCGTAATTGGTACCGCGGTAACTTTGGGAACCGTAACATCCGTTAGAGATGATATCGTCGAAGTTAAGCTGAAAAGGCCAGTATGTGCTGAAAGTGGTTGGAGGGTCGCTATAAGCAGAAGAGTAGGAGGAAGATGGAGGCTGATAGGTGCAGGAACGATAAGGTAAGGTGTGCAGTTTTGGATACAAATGTTTTAATGTACATCTACACGGAGAAGGTTGACGTATTCGCCCAGCTTAAGGAATTGGGCTTTAACAAGTTCATTGTTCCGTCAAAAGTCGTTCAAGAGCTTAGGAATTTGTCGATATCTCTAACTGGTAAAGAGAGACAGGCAGCTAAATTCGCACTGAGCTTGATTGAAAGATTTTGTGAAGTGATTGAAATTGAAGCTATTGGAACCGACATAGCATTGCTTGAAGTTGCTAAAAGATTCGGTTGCGTTTTGATCACTAACGATAAGAGATTGAAGAAAAAGGCAAAACAGGAGGGAATTCCAATAGGCTATCTTAGAGAGATGAAATACGTTGCAATCGAGTCGGAGGTTTATTAAATCCTTAGCCTATATCTTCGGTCACCAATAAGTTCTAGCTTTCCTTCTTGAATAGACCTTTTAAAGCGCATGTAATCAAGTATGATCAACAATTTTTCCTTTTCTGGATCTTTCGGTCTTCTTTTAGCTTCTCGTTTTAGATAACATCTAATCCATAATTTCTCTCTTCTCTTCCATTAGATCCCCCAACTTCACTTAGAATCGCCTCCACTTCTGTCTTAATTTTGATCAGTTCATTTACAGTTTCTTCTTTCATGCATCTGTCTTTAAGATATTTCCAATCGATCTTGTCATAATCATAATAAAGCAAAATTAACTCTTTAACCCATCTACAATCGTCTTTAGACTTCCAAAAAACGCATGCGTTAAGCCTATCAACGATCAGATCTTCCTTGCCTATGACATAAACTTTGAGATCATCGATTTCAAAAATCTCAACCTTATCCATGCTTCCTGCCAGTGTGGTGTTTAAGATTTTCACGACCATATCAAGTTCTTCATTCAGCCAAAATCTACCAAATTTTCTAAATCCAAGTTTCTCCAAAATTTCCCCGACTCGTTCTCTGTCTAAACATACTAAATCGATGTCTGATATGGAGTAACCACCTAAAGTGTACAATTCGAGCACATTACCGCAAACAAGAATAGGAATTACTCCTTTTTTTCTCAAGCTCTTTGGTCAAAATTCCTACAAGTAAAAGTCTTCGCTTAAACGGATTTTCAACATTCTTCAGTCTTTCAATGTACTCTCGCATTAATCATCATGTAGATCTTTAGATTATTTTAGCGTTTAGTCTTAAATAAGTCATTATCATAAGGTAACGAATTTTGGGTCAGTATTGCGCCCCAATGGGAACGGTTAGTTAAAGAGCCCCAAATCGAAAAAAGAAAAGAGCTAAAATAAGATTATGGCAAGAAGTCTTCAGGCTTTGGCAACTCCAACTTCATTCCCTTCCTCTTTCTGACCTCCATTATGAAGTTGTCAAGCAACGCCTGCGGAACCGGCTCAAAGCCAGCATGTTCAACGCTCCACATAGCTTTGCCAGCTGTAGCCGATCTGATGGCTCCAGCGAATCCAAACATCTCCTTAACCGGAGCCTTGGCAACTATAGTAACCAGGTCACCTTCAGTTCTCATCTCCAGTATCTGTCCTCTTCTACCCTGGATCTCCCTCGTAACGTTTCCGAGCATATCCTGTGGAACCGTTATGAACACCTTCTGGTATGGTTCAAGTAACGTCGGATTAGCCTGTAGCATCGCCGCATAAATTGCGCCCTTCACAGCTGGAATCACCTGAGCTGGACCTCTGTGAACGGCATCTTCATGCAGCTTACAGTCAACGAGCTTAACCTTAATACCCATGCAAGGCTCCTTAGCAAGAGGTCCAGCACTCATGGCCTCTCTGAATCCCTGAATGATCAGATCCATTGTTTCGTTCAGGTACTGAATACCCTTGGTTACATCGCATAGCACGTTACCCTCATAGTAGTCCACGATACCGGCGGCTTCTTCCTTGCTCAAGCCAGCATCGACCAACTTCTTTCTTAATTCTTTCTTATCAGCCTTTCTTATGTCGATGTTCTCCTCCTTGAACAGCTTGATCACCTCTTGTGGCAGAGGTTCAACTACGATGTAGAACTTGTTGTGTCTGTTTGGAGACTTGCCTTCTACCACCGGAGAAGTCGTAGTTACGGTCTCTCTGAACACGACGATCGGCGGTGATGTGATAACCTCGATACCCTTCTCTCTCCTTATCTTCTCAACCTTAACCTCCAGGTGCAGTTCTCCCATTCCGCTAATCAAATGCTCACCAGTCTCTTCATTGAGCGTAACGTGCAAAGTCGGATCTTCCTTAGCAAGCTGTCTCAGAACTTCGATGAGCTTTGGCAGATCTCTTGGATTCTTAGCTTCGATTGCCATAGTAACCACGGGCTCGCTGATGTGCTTGATCTCTTCAAACGGCTCGAAGTTCTCGAGCGTTGAGCATGTCGAACCGGCTACAGCATCTCTCAAACCTACAACTGCAACGATGTTTCCGGCCGGAATCTCTGGAACTTCGATCCTCTTTGGTCCCATGAATAGTCCGACTGTCTGAATCCTGTTCTTGGTCTTTCTGTCGATTATGTACAGCTCCATACCCGGTTTGAGGGTTCCGCTGAACAGTCTACCAACTGCAACCTCTCCGGCATGGGGATCTACGATGATCTTTGTGATCATCAAAGCTACCGGCCCCTTGGGATCGCATCTTACCATCGCCTGCCCTTCTGGGCTGTTTATGTCACCCTTCCAAATCGTCTTGATTCTCTCCTTCTGAGCTTCGATTGGGCTTGGAAGATGCCTTATAACCATGTCCAAGACGACTTTGTGTAGAGGCGACTTCTTAGAAAGTTCTCTCCAGTTATCCTCCTTTAGATACTTGTAAACTTCCTTGAACCCGACACCGGTCTCTTTCATTGCTGGAACACTTACAGCACACTTGTACAACGCTGAACCAAATGCTACGCTTCCATCTTCGACTCTGATCATCCATTCCTTGTACTTTTCAGGTTTCATCGCTTTGATAAGCTTGTTCACCTCAAGGATGACGTTCATCAGTCTCTCCTGCATCTGGTCTGGTGTTAGCTCAAGCTCCTTGATGAGTCTGTCAACCTTGTTTATGAACAGAACGGGCTTAACGTTCTCCCTTAAAGCCTGCCTTAGCACGGTTTCAGTCTGTGGCATCACACCCTCTACAGCATCTACCACTACAATTACTCCGTCTACGGCTCTCATTGCCCTCGTTACATCTCCTCCGAAGTCTACGTGGCCCGGGGTGTCGATAAGGTTGATCAGATACTCCTTACCCTTGTACTCGTGAACCATCGAAACGTTGGCGGCGTTTATCGTAATACCTCTCTCCTTCTCCTGCTCGTCGAAGTCCAAGTAGAGTTGCTGCCCGGCCAACTCTTCGCTGATCATTCCGGCCCCAGCCAACAGATTATCGCTTAGAGTCGTTTTACCGTGATCGATATGGGCAACTATACCCATGTTTCTGATCTGCTCAGGTTTCCACATCAGTTCTTTAATCTTATCGATCATTTTCTTCGCCCTTACCATAATTATCACCTCATAATATATTTTATTAAATAAAAATAAGCATTAAAAAATGGTTACCTTGCAGACTTGGCTATCCTCTCTACTTCCTCCTTCTTGGCAACAGCATAGCTTCTTGAATCGTTGTTGGCAGCTGCAATGATCTCATCGGCCAAACACTCTGCAATGCTCTTCTTCGACTTGAATGCCGCTAAACGAGCTCCCTCTGCTATGTTTCTCAAAGCTACGTCGACTCTTCTGAGTGATGATGTATCTACCGACTTTGGCACGGCGATACCACCGTACTTAAGTCTAACAACTTCCTCTCTCGGGCCGGCGTTTATTATCGCATCTACGAGCACCTGCAATGGGTTTTTGCCCGTCTTCTTGTGGATTATCTCAAAAGCCTCTCTAACGATATCGTAAGCCATGTGCTTCTTTCCAGTATTCTTGCCCTTTCTCATCACCTTGTTTATGAGTCTCTCGACTATGAACACATTCTGCTTGGCGAATGGGATCTTTGCGTGTCTTCCATGTGTGTGGATGACGTATCTCGGCTCCAAGCAGATGTAGTTCTTCAATGCCGGATCTTTGATCTCTACTTCCTCGGGATCCCACTTTCCAAATACGAGTAACTCTTCCTTCGTAAATCCGTACTTCATGATATCACCTGATTGGCTTCTCCTTTCTACCTCTTACAAGCTCCTTCAAAGATACACCGTTGACCATGACCACCTTGTACCTCACTCCGGGGATGTCACCCATCGATCTACCCATTCTACCACCGATACCCTCGATTATAACCTCATCGTGCTCGTCGATGAAGTTTATAGCACCATCTCCTGGACAGAATGCGGTAACCTGCCTACCGTTCTTAATCAACTGAACTCTGACAGCTTTTCTGATAGCTGAGTTCGGCTGTCTAGCTTCGATACCTATCTTCTCAAGTACTATGCCTCTTGCTTGAGGTGCACCCTCCAATGGGTCAGATTTCTCCTTAAGCTCGAGTACCCTCCTAACGTACCTCCTATCACTCCACCTGAACTTCTTCCTATTCTCTATCAGCTTCCTCGCAGCGAACAAACCCCTACCCATGATCGTCACCTCCTACTTCACTATTATATCATCGATATCGTGATGTCTTCTTGCCAACTCCTTAGCTTTATTAATATTTTTCCCACCCTTACCGATTATCAAACCCTTATACTGGGGGTTTACACTAACTTGGGCTATCTTTTTACCTCCCCTTTCGATTATCTTAACGTTGACCTTGATGGGTTTAAAAATGTTGGTTATAAACTCAACCGGATCATCAGAATGCTCGATGATCTCAATCTTCTTTCCTATAAGCTCCCTCGCCCTCTCAACGTTTATTCCTCCTCTTCCTATTGCAATACCCATGTCTCCCTTCTTGACTACAAAGATAACCTTATCATCCTGTACGATGCAATCCTTAACGCTTGCGCCAGTTAGACTTTCAAAAAGAGTTAAATAACGAATGCTCTCCGCCGAGAGCTTCACCTCCATAATACCAAACCTCAGCCTTGGAGTATCTCAGACTCGCCAGCTTCGATTATTGCTAAGGCGGCAACACTGAACGGTTTGCCGCATATCGCTCCGAGTTCCATGTTCGTTCCGTTGTAAACCAAAACCGGCACCTTATTCTTGTTTACCTTGTTTATCTTTTCCCTGATATCCTTTGGACAGTTCATAGCCACTATGACCATCTTGGCCTCTCCTCTCTTCAAAGCTTTTATAGTCCTCTTACTTCCCAAATAAACCTTTCCAGTCTTTAAGGCCTTTCTCAGAGCCTTTTCCAGATCGACCTTCATTTCCTACCCCCCAACTTCATTACGAGTTCTACATCACCGGTCCCAAGCTTTATGGGCTGACCTACGATTATATTTTCGGTAATACCCTTCAACTCATCAACCTCGCCCTTAACAGCAGCTTCAAGCAGATTATTTACCGTCATCTCGAATGCAGCTCTTGCGAGTATGCTCTGCTTCTCTCCAGCGACACCGTGTCTACCTATCTGTCTGAGTTCTCCGTCGGCAGTCATGACATCC
>CAZBFC010000025.1:0-3951 GCA_964491095.1 uncultured archaeon
AGTCTATGAACTTCCCGACGGGAATTCCGTAAAGCTTAAACGTAACCTTTATCGGTGAGAGGATCGCATCCTCATCCGCGAAGTTCACCTTGGAAACGTAGGCAGTTTGCTTGTTAAGGTAGATCGTTATCTCATTCCCACTTCTCCCCCTAAATAGTTCAGTCCTTGCGGTATCAAGAATCCTCTGCCTTCTGAGCAGATCTCTAAGTTTCTTCAAATCCCATGCCTTTGCTTTGAGCTTTCCATCTTTAATTTCTATTTCCGCATCAGGAAACAGATTTTTGACGGCTTGTATGACCTTGTCTACATCTTCAGTCGGATGAACGTAGGTTTCGATCTCGATTTCAACCTTCTTTGCCAACTGTGTGAGTATATCTCTAATCTTCTCCTTGAACTCCTCTAAGCCCGATGTGTTTTCAACGGTAAAGTTTGCTATCTTCATTGCCTCACCCATGTTCCAGGAAAGCTCCCTCTCATCTCTCTTCTTTAAATCCTCGATGGTTGTTATATCGTCGCTCCTCTTCCTCTTTAAAGCTCTCTGAAATCGTACTTCGAGGGGAGCCTCGATGTTTATTAGGATGAAATCGTCGCCAAACTCCTTCTTGAACCTTTCAACCTCAGCTATTCCTCTGATTCCATCCACAACAACAACACCTATATCCATCCCCTTCTCTCTGATTATCGGGATGCATCTCTTAGCTATGGCGTCCATTCCCTCCTTCCGTCTCAACTCTTCGGCAATCTTTCCCAGGTTTTCATCGGTCTGCGGCAACCCCCTCTTTTTAGCCTCTTCTCTAACGATATCACCCATGCAAACTACCGGAATTCCCATCTCCTCAGCAACCTTAGCAGCTGTACTTTTGCCGCTTAAGGGTAAGCCTACGAACGCTATTACCCTCATATGTTAAAGTTATTTGAAGCTGTATTTGTCTTCTTCCGTGATCAGATTGAAGATGCCACAATAGTTAACACCAAGATCATCGTTAGAAGATACCTGTGAAGAGATATGCTATGCTTACTTGCTGAGAACCTGAAACTCCTAGGATTCAAACTCATCATCACAGACGTACCTGATCTCAAGCTTGTGTTTACCTTTTGATGGGGCTAAAAAAGAAAAGCTTCCTTTATCCGCCAAAAACTTTCCAACATTAACAAGTCTCCTAAAGGTTACCAAGTTCCCCATTGACAGTTATCAAGCTTTCAGATATGATACCATTTATGTTTTCGATAAGACTTAAGGCGTTATTACGACTCAACGATGAATAAACCCAATCTATCTAAGAAAAACTTCATCGATAACTCTTGAACTCTAAGCTTATCCCGCTTCTGCCTAGAGTTTAATCCTAACCCAGACCTGAGCACCCTTCGGGATTTTGATCTCTATCGGTCTTTCGAACTCCACAGCATCCTCAAAAACCCAGACAAAGAGCTTACAATTTTTAGCATAGTTTTTTAATTCTTCATAGCTGACCTTATGCTTGTCCGAATGTTCGGCAAGCTCCTCTGCCGTGAATGGACCAAGGACATCCACAAGTTTAACCTTCCCCAAGATTTTACCATTGGATATGATGAAAATTTCACCTCTAACGTTTGTTCTCTTCTTTCTTATTTCCCAAATCTTCTCCCCCCTAACTATTAGGGATGCATAGGGTTCTCTAACTATAAGCCCTCTCATGAATACTTATGATCGCACTGGGCTTTTCTAATGATCGCTCATTAATAAACAGCAATTTAAAATAAAGATTATCAAAATTATTAGAGATGATCGGCAGGGTCGTTGCGAGGGAGATACCGAAGTTCAAGCATCGCTGGTTTGGAATCCTAGACATCGAAATCGACGATAAGATATACACGATCTACACAGCCGGAGTTGCGAAGTGGCTTTTTGAAGGGGATAAGGTCGAATTGGTAATAAAATCAAAGCCAAAGGAGATCAAAGGATCATTAGTCTTATTCTTCGACGATTACGAGCTTTACCGATTTTATGGCAAGGAGAAGGTTAAAGTTTGGCCTTACTGGGCTAAAGAGGTAAGATCTCCCAGATACAGTCCATTTGGAAACGTTCTCTATGAGTATAGAATTAGGGCAAGAGAGGCTGTATTTGAATCGGATTTTGAAGCGATTGCAGAATTGGAACAGTACCACTATGCTTCAGAGAAGGAGAAGATCGCCTTATGGCGTTGTGACAGCTGTGAGGAGATATTTGAGGCAAACATAAAGCAGAACTGCCCGAATTGTGGGAGCGATGATGTACACATAGTTGAGATCAAAGGCTCAACCCCAGCATCCAGATTTCTCATCCTCGAATTGCTCGATAGAGAAGAATTCGAACCACGGATAGTAGCTTACGTTAGAGTTGATCCTCCAATTCCTCTGATGCATCGAAGGTTACCAGATGGCAAGATCGTAAGAAATATCAGGGAGAAGATCTTCCCATACAGCTGGTTCCATCCAGTTTACAGTCCAGAGTTGGTGATGAAACAGCTTTTCAAGGAGCTTAGGCAGAAGTTCAGCAGGAAGGTTGCAAGGCACAAACTTTGGGACATTGCGATATGGGAGGCTATGCGAAGGAGTAACACAGCTTGTGCAAGGATAGCGAGAGTTGTTGTCCATCCCGACTACAGATCGGATGGCTTGGGAGTTTTGGCTGTGAAGCTTGCAATAGAATGGATCGCCGAAAGAAGAATTCCTGAAATGAAGAAGATGAAGCATTTGGTTGAGACCATAGCTCAGATGGCCAGATTCAATCCATTCTTCGAGAAGGTCGGATTCAAGTACGTATGGGATACGGCCTCAGGTAGGCCCGTTCTGTATTACCCCTTAACCGAGCAAGCTGAAATGTACCTGCAGAAGTTCTTCGAGCAGGATGAAATTGCAAAGGAGCATAGGGGAAGGCTGTGTATATCCAGATACGGGAAGGTCGAAATGTTAAAGGAACCTATAGTTTTTAGAAACGTTTCGAAGGTCTTCGAAAGCCATTTAGACATATCGAAGCTTGAGAAGGAAGTTCAAGAGCTTCTCTCGGCTTTTGGAGTTAGGCATAGAGTAATAGAGAGGCAGGTAATTAGGAACGCAACTTTTGAGATCAAACCGGGAGACGTTGTCGTAGTTGTAGGAGCGAGCGGAGCTGGAAAGACAACCCTTCTTAGACTGATTTTAGGTGCCGTAGCTGGATTGGAGGGGGAGCAATTCAAGCCCACCTCCGGCAATATCCAAGCTCCTAGGGCAAGAGTTGGAGTACTAATCCCACAGGAATTTGAGCCAGAATTTGGAGAGGAAAGCATTCTCGAACACGTCTATGCTAAAGCCAAAGATCTGCACGTTGCCGTTGAGATACTGAACAAAGCAGGACTTTCCGATGCCGTTTTGTACAGAGCTAAGTACTGGGAGCTCTCAACTGGGCAGAAGGAAAGGGCCAAGTTAGCCTCGGTTTTGGCTGAGAGGCCTAGTCTGATACTGATAGACGAATTCGCATCACATCTCGATAGCTTAACGGCAATGAGAGTTGCAAGGAAGATCGGAGAGATTGTCAGGCAGGCGGGAATTACACTCGTAGCTGTAACGCACAGAAAGGAAGTCATAGATGCTCTTGAGCCGGATAAGATAATCTACGTTGGATACGGAATTACAAGGGTCGAGGAGAGATCTACCCGGTAGCTAACGCGGTCTTTCATCGGAAGCAAGTGCTCACTCAAGACCGCTGACCCTACCGGGAACTGTGCCATGTCGGGGTTGCCCCGGATTCATCGACGGCATATACCTAACTCCTCCGGGGACCAATCGACATGGCCTTTGTCGCCCCAAGATCGCAGAGGGCTTCATCGAACGGCAATGCCTTCTCCACCCCCTCCCCGACTTGGGGCTATTACTATAGTCCTCGTTTAGATTATTTTAAACTTGTGGAGTTTCGAGCAAATATACATACTAATAAATTAAAAGCCAAAATATTAA